>CAKVEH010000062.1 GCA_934728205.1 uncultured Helicobacteraceae bacterium | reverse complement strand
TATTTTGTCATACATTTTAGCTACTCTAAAGCAAAAACAAGTCGATTTCAATAATCACACAGAACAATATGATGATATGAACAAAACAAAAAAAGTGGGTGATTTGCTAGAATCTGGAGGCACGCTAGGAAGCTATGGGTATTTGCTAGGCTCTGCTTTTAGCGCGTATATCAATGAATGTGATAAAAGATTTGGGATACCATATCAATATTTAAATCCGAGCAAAAGCGACTTGGGGAATAATATACAAAGTATGATGTTGTGAGCAGACACCAAAGTATATATTTTTTAGTGTATGTGCAGTTGCTGTGCTTTTTTTACTTTTGTTTGTTGTAATGGCATCAAAAATGGTGTATGACTTAATTTAAAATAAAAGCAATATAACAATCTCTTTGGTATTTGCAATCTTACGCGCTTTTATGAACATTATTCAAACCTTATAAAACCTATAAAGCACTATTTTTCTTTGCTTTCATACTTTTAGAATCTAAAATTGCCATTTCAGATTCTAAAAACTTGCCCGTATAGCTTCCGCTCTTTTTGTGATTTTTAATGATATGACTCGGCGTGCCACAATCCACGAGCTTACCACCCTTATCGCCACCTTCTGGTCCAATATCAATGATATAATCTGCGTTTTTAATCAAATCCAAATTATGCTCAATGACAATCATTGAATTGCCTAAATCTACAAGGTGATGCAAAACTTTAGTCAGTCTATCCACATCGGCAAAGTGCAAGCCTGTGGTAGGCTCATCGAGGATATAGAGCGTCTTGCCCGTATCCTTACGGCTAAGCTCTTTGGCAAGTTTTACGCGTTGCGCCTCACCTCCGCTTAGCGTTAGCGCATTTTGTCCAAGATTGATATATCCAAGCCCTACCGCTTGAAGTGTGGTGAGTTGAGAGGCGATTTTTGGCACTTTTTCAAAAAATTCTAGTGCCTCATCTACGCTCATAGCGAGCACATCAGCGATATTTTTACCCTTATAAACAATTTCAAGTGTTTGAGGATTATATTTTTTACCGCCACACGCATCGCACTTTACCATTACATCGGGCAAGAAGTGCATTTCGATTTTTATTTCGCCCTCGCCTTGACACTTTTCACACCGCCCACCTTTGACATTAAAGCTAAATCGCCCTACCCCATACCCACGAATCTTAGATTCTTTAACTTCTGCAAAAAGCGCGCGGATATGGTCCATAACGCCCGTATAAGTCGCTGGATTACTACGCGGGGTGCGCCCGATAGGCGTTTGGTCTAAATATATGACTTTATCAAGATATGCTAAGCCTTTAATCTCCACGCCATCACATTTGTGAATTTTTTTAGCATTGTTGAGAATCTCTTGCGCCACAGGCAAAAGGGTTTGCAAAACAAGTGAGCTTTTACCAGAGCCACTTACGCCCGTTACACACACGAAGTTACTTAGCGGGATTTTTAAGCTCAAATCATAGATATTATTGATAGTGATATGCTTAACTTCAAGCCAATTTTTCTGTATCCTATTGGCGCGGTGGTCTATGAGAATCTTATTGTTAAGATATTGTGCTGTCAGTGTTTTTGCCTTTAGTAATGCTTGCTTATCCCCACTAAAGACAACCTCTCCGCCTTGTGAGCCAGCTCCCGGTCCAATATCCACGACAAAATCCGCATTTAAAATCGTTTCTTTATCGTGCTCCACGACAATCACGGTATTACCCTTTTCTTGCAAAGAGCGCAAAGTCTTAATCAGTCGCAAGGTGTCGCGCTCGTGTAACCCAATGCTAGGCTCATCAAGCACATACATAACCCCCGTAAGCCCACTGCCTATTTGACTTGCGATACGGATTCTCTGTGATTCCCCTCCGCTTATGGTGCGCGCATCTCGCCCTAAAGAAAGATAGCCAAGCCCCACATCATCAAGGAAATATAATCGCTCTTTAATCTCTTTTAAGATTGGCTGGGCAATCATCGCTTGTTGTGCGTTGAGATAGGCAAATTTTTTAGAATCATTATAGAATCTATATGCTTGCTCGATTGGCAGGTCAATCACCTCGCCGATTCCAAGTCCTGCGACTTTTACACTTAGCGATGGCAAACTAAGCCTATGCCCACCGCAAGTGGAGCAAGCCTTTTCAGTCGTGTAATCACTCAAATCACGCTCATCTTTAAACATATCATAAGCAATTTGGATAATCCCCTTCCAAGGTCGCTCTAATGTGCTATTTTTCCAATGAAAACGCACAGGATTTGGACAACCATAAAGAATGTAATTTTGCTTTTGAGAATCTAACTCCTCAAAACTCACACTTGGATTGATTTTATGCGCTTTACAAAAGCCTACAAAAAGCTCAGCATAATAACTTCTGTTAAATCCAAAAATTACCTTAATACCTCCATTATTGAGTGGCAGGGATTTATTGAGAATCTTTTTGACATCAATGGTGTATTTCACGCCAAGCCCCAAACAATCCGTGCAAGCCCCCTTTGGCGAGTTGAAACTAAAACTAAGTGGCTCTAATTCTTCAAAGCTCACCTTACACCTAAAACACGCAAAATGCTCGCTATAATGAATGTGCTTTGGCTGGGTAGCGTTGGAATCTGGGAGCATTTGCTCTATCTCTACCTCGCCAAACGATTCCTTTAACGCCCGCTCCACGCCTTGCGCGATTCTTGTGTGGTTTTCTGGCGTAATTTTCACCCTATCAATAATTGCCTTTATGGTGTGTTTTTTATTTTTTGCGAGCTCGATTTCCTCATCTAGTCGTGTCATCACACCATCGATTTGAGCACGCACAAAGCCTTTTTGGCGTAAAGATTCTATTTTATCAGCAAAACTCCCCTTTTTCTCCTTTACAATAGGCGCGAGGATAATAATTGTAGAATCTTCTTGTAAGTTTAACACTTGCTCTATAATGTCTGTTTGGCTCATTTGGGAGATTTTATCGCCACATATATGGCAGTGTTGTGTGCCTATGCGCGCATAAAGCAATCGCAAATAATCATAAATTTCTGTGATTGTCCCCACGGTGGAGCGTGGATTTTTAGAAGTAGTTTTTTGGTCGATAGCGATAGCTGGCGTTAGTCCCTCGATTTTATCTACATTTGGTTTGCCTACTTTGTCTAAAAACTGCCGTGCATAGCTTGAGAGTGATTCTATATATCTCCTTTGTCCTTCTGCATAAAGTGTATCAAAAGCTAGTGTGCTTTTGCCACTCCCGCTTAATCCTGTAAAAACAATCAACTCATTTTTTGGAATCTTAAGATGGAGGTTTTTTAAATTATTTTCTTTCGCACCTTGAATAGATATAGAGTTTTTTTCGCGCATTGCTTACACCCTTATGAAATTTGTAGTTTAAATAAAATTGTGCATTATACTACAAAATTTTATGTCAATTTATAGTATAATTTCGCGCCTCCATAATAGACCTATGCAATGGAAATTGCAGACAACGCTTCAGGGTGGGAACACAGCAGAGCATCTTCTATTTCTGTGTGCCGTAGCAATCTGTTTTGGGGGTTATTGCAATCCAAACTACAATATTTTACAAAAAACAAATGACTTAAGGAGTAAAAATGACCTTTAGTGGAAAAAATGTCCTTGTAACAGGAGGAAGTAAAAGTATAGGTGCAGAGATTTGTCGCTATTTGGCAACTTTGGGGCTTAAAGTGTGGATAAATTATCGTAGCAAGCCAGAATTGGCAGATTCTCTTAAAAGTGAAATAGAATCTAGCGGCGGTAAAGCAGCGGTGATAAATTTTGATGCAACAAATGAAGAGGATTTTATCAATGGTATTAAAAGCATTGTAGAATCTGATGGCGAACTTAGCTATCTTGTCAATAATGCTGGTATTACTAAAGACAATCTTGCTTTGAGAATGAGTGTAGAGGACTTTATGAGTGTGGTTGATGCGAATTTAAAATCTGCATTTATCGGCACAAGAGAAGCCTTAAAAACAATGAGCAAACAACGATTTGGAGCAGTGGTAAATATCGCCTCTATCATTGGTGAGCGAGGAAATGCCGGACAAACAAACTACGCCGCAAGCAAGGGCGGTATGATAGCAATGACAAAAAGTTTTGCCTATGAGGGTGCAAGACGCAACATTCGCTTTAATTGCGTTACACCGGGCTTTATCCGCACAGATATGACAGATTCTCTAAAAGATGAAATTAAAGAATTTTATATGCAAAATATCCCATTGGCGAGATTTGGCGAAGCAAAGGAAGTGGCAGGTGTCGTGGCATTTTTACTAAGTGATGAGGCAAGTTATGTAACAGGTGAGGTTTTAAAGGTTAATGGTGGCTTATATATGTAGCTTTTTTAAAAAATTTTATCTAAATTAAGGGTATTTTTGCCTTTTTTTACTATAATACCCTCCTAAGTTTAAAATTAAGATAAGGAGTCAATTATGGCATTATTTGATGAAGTAAAGGAAGTTGTTGTAGAGCAATTAAATGTAGATGCTAGCGAGGTTAAAGAAGATTCTAGTTTTATCGATGACCTAAATGCAGATTCTCTTGATGTTGTTGAATTTATTATGGCATTAGAGGATAAGTTCAAAATCGAGATTCCAGAAGATGATGCAAAAGACATAAAAACCGTGAAAGATGTGGTTGAATATATCGAAAAAGCGCGCAAGTAAGCATACCATATTTACTTTATGTCAATACAGAATCTACAAAGTAGCATTTTGTAGATTCTTGACTTGTAAATCTAAATTATTTTGTGATGAAGGAGTTTAAGTGCAAAGAGTGGTGATTACGGGACTTGGAATGATAAATTCACTAGGTCTAAATAAGAGCGATTCTTTTAAGGCTATAGTAGAGGGAAAATGTGGTATTAAAAGGATTTCTTTATTTGATGCTGAAGACTTCCCTGTGAAGATTGCCGGCGAGATTGTCGGCTTTAATGCAGAAGAGGTGATGGACGCAAAAGAAGTCAAAAAAGCTGGTCGCTTCATTCATTTGGGACTTAAGGCTTCTAAAGAAGCATTACAAGATAGTGGATTGCTTGGTAGTGATAATAAAGTAGCCCAAGATATATGCAATGACTTTGGCATTAGTTCTGCAGCTGGTATCGGGGGACTTGGCAATATCGAGCAAAATTCAATCGCTTGTTTTGATAAAGGACCTCGAAGAATCAGTGCATTTTTTGTCCCATCTGCGCTCATCAATATGATTGGTGGCTTTGCCTCTATTGAGTATGGGATTAAAGGACCAAATATCGCTAGTGTTACCGCTTGTGCGGCTGGCACACACGCTATCATCGAGGCAGGCAAAAGCATTATGGTTGGGGAAGTAAGCAAAATGATTGTCATCGCTTCGGAATCTACTGTTTGTCCTGTTGGCATTGGTGGTTTTGCAGCGATGAGAGCACTCTCCGATAGAAATGACGAGCCACTCCGGGCATCTCGACCATTTGATAAAGATAGGAATGGCTTTGTAATGGGAGAAGGAGCTGGTGCGCTAGTTTTGGAAAGTCTTGATTCTGCTAAGGCACGCGGAGCAAAAATTTATGCCGAACTTATTGGCTTTGGCGAAAGCGGTGATGCCAACCATATTACCACTCCAGCACCACAAGGCGAGGGAGCATTCCGTGCGATGAAAGCCGCACTAAAAATGGCAAATACCAAAATTGATTATATTAACGCTCACGGCACAAGCACTAAGTATAACGACTTGTTTGAAACCATAGCTATCAAGTCAGCCTTTGGTGGCAAAGAAAATTGCCCACCTATAAGCTCTACAAAGGGACAAATTGGACATTGCCTTGGTGCAGCTGGTGGTTTAGAAGCAATCATTAGCATTATGGCAATGAATGAGGGAATCTTGCCACCTACAATCAATTATGAGACGCCAGACCCAGAATGCGACTTGGATTATATCCCAAATGTCGCCAGAGAAGCGAAATTGAATGCCGTAATGAGCAATTCATTTGGCTTTGGTGGCACAAATGGTGTGGTGGTGTTTCAAAAATTTAACGGATAAGGCGTAATGGCTACATATTTAGATTTTGAGAGCAAAATCAAATCTCTCCAAGACGATATAGAATCTGCTAGTATTCGGGGGGATACTCACGCACAGAGTATCTTGCAACGAGACTTAGAAAAAGAAATCGCTCAGGTATATAACAATATGAGCGACTATCAAAAACTCCAATTAGCACGACACCCAGATAGACCTTATGCACTTGATTATATTGAGCTTATTATGCAGGATAAATACGAAATTTGTGGAGATAGACATTTTAACGATGATAAGGCAATCGTGTGCTTTATTGGTAAAATCGGTGGTATTGGTGCGGTTGTCATCGGCGAAGAAAAAGGCAGAGGGACAAAAAATAAACTTACGCGAAACTTTGGTATGCCTCACCCAGAGGGCTATCGCAAGGCACTTCGAGCAGCAAAACTTGCAGAAAAATTTGGATTGCCAATTTTGATGCTCGTGGATACTTCGGGCGCATATCCGGGTATCGCCGCTGAAGAACGCGGACAAAGTGAAGCGATAGCAAAAAATCTCCAAGAATTTGCGGCACTCCAAACGCAAACTATTTGTGTGGTAATCGGTGAAGGTGGAAGTGGCGGGGCTTTGGCTATTTCTGTGGCTGATAAACTAGCGATGATGCAGTATTCTATATTTAGCGTTATTTCTCCAGAGGGCTGTGCGGCGATTTTATGGAATGACCCCACGAAAATAGAAACCGCAACAAAAGCCCTAAGAATCACCCCAGAAGAACTCCAAAAACTCAACCTTATTGATGATATTATTAAAGAGCCACTATCGGGCGCACATAGAGACAAACAAAATGCAGCTAAGGCTATTGAAGGATATTTCATCTGCGCTGTGCAAGAAATACAAAAAGACGATAAGTTTTTACAACACCGCTATGAAAAACTTATGCGTTATGGTGTTTTTACACAAGAATAAATCCAAATAAGATTTGTGTAATTGTGTATTTTTCATTGCAAAAGTGTATTTATAAGGCTGTGTTAAGCGACTTTTTGATACAATCCCAAAATCTTAAATAACCAAATAAGGAGGGAGGCTATGAAAGAATCTAAAAATCCCTATGCCAATCGCATCACACTTTTAGAGCCATCGACAACCATTGCTATTAGCTCACTTGCACGCGATTTAAAGGCGCAAGGCAAAGACATTTTAAGCTTCTCGGCTGGCGAGCCAGACTTTGACACACCAACCCCTATACAAAATGAAGCCATTCGCGCGCTTAATAGTGGATTCACCCACTACACTGCCGTGAGAGGCATCCCAGAATTGCTTAAAGCCATTTGTGGTAAGTTGGAGCGCGATAATGGATTGAAATATGAGCCTAGTGAGATTCTCGTTAGCAATGGTGCGAAACATTCGCTTTTTAACATCTTTCAAGCCCTTATTGATGATGGCGATGAAGTGCTTATACCAGCACCCTATTGGGTAAGTTACCCAGAGTTAGTGAAGTATTGTGGTGGAAAATCTATTTTTTTACCGACAACAGAATCACAAAATTTCAAAATCACACCCGAACAACTCAAAGCCGCTATCACACCAAAAACTAAAGCTCTCGTGCTCAACTCCCCGTCAAACCCCACAGGAATGGTATATAGCAAAAAAGAATTGGAATCCATTGCTTGGGTGTTAAAAGACACAAACATTTGGGTGATAAGCGATGAAATTTATGAAAAACTCCTTTATGATGGTGTATTTTGCTCAAGCGCAGCAGTGAATGCGGATATGTATGAACGCACCATAGTAGTCAATGGCTTAAGCAAGGCGGTGGCAATGACAGGCTGGCGCGTGGGTTACTTAGCCTGCAAAGACAAAAATCTTGTGAAGTTAATGGACAATTTACAATCTCAATGCACATCAAATATCAATTCTATCGCA
>CAKVEH010000061.1 GCA_934728205.1 uncultured Helicobacteraceae bacterium | reverse complement strand
TTTGTTGGTTGAGATTGTGATTTAGAATCTATGTTTTGTGATTTTAACCCTATGCTAAATTTCTCAATTTCTTTGTAAGCAATAGCAAGATTGTTGTTTTGTAATTCTAAAATGTAACGCAAATCCTGGCTGTGAATCTCAATGCCAATCTCCTTGCATCGCGCCCTTAAAAATTCTAATCCTTCTTGTATGCTAGGCTCAAAAAACCGCACTTCAGCGACTTGCATATTTGGATTTTTGAAGCTTTGGGCAAAGGCACGGCAGTCTTGCATATATTGTGCGTCTGTTTTTGAGCTAGCGATGTAAAATTCGATGACAAGCGCGTTATTTGGGTGTTTAACAAGCGCGTTTAAAAACTTTTCACAAGTTTTTTTATCAAACTTTTTATCAACTTTTAACACAATAAAAGTATCTCCACCAAAAAGAGAATCTTGAGTAAGCATTGAGAGAATGTTATCTGGCTCGCATTCATCGTAATAAAAAGTAGTTATTTCTTGCCCTTGTGCTAAAAGTGTGGAAATTTTCTTGCCATAATGGTGTATTAAAAACTCACTTGCACCATAAAGCAAATATGCACGCGGTGGATTTGGCTTAAGCAAAAGAGAATCTAACTCTTTTTTATACATTTTTTCCTCTTTTTATCTTAGTTTTGGCACGCTTGTTAGTGTGAGTTGATTTTGCATTATATCGTTTTTGGGTTATTTTTTGTGGGTGCGTTTGTCTTTCTTGTTTTGGTAATCCCTCACTCTCACAAGCAATGACTTCGCCAAAAATTTCACGCGTGAAAATATTTGCCCCTATAATGCGTAAATGCACGATACTTAGTTTCCCAAAGCTTGCAGATTCTACTATAATCCTCGCCTCAGGAATACAATCTAGTGCCACACATACCATAGGAGAGCTATCATCGATAACCACTGCCCTACAAGTGAGTTTTGGTGTATTTTTGGCACAAAAACGCGCAAATTTCAAATCCAAAAAATCAAACCACAAGCGCATATACTCGCGCTCTTTTATGTTTAGCTCGCGCGCTATTGCACAAAGATTTTGGCTTAAAAATCCCACTTCGTTGCTTTTATGTAAATGCGCCTTTAAGATTCTATGCACGCAAAGGTCGCTATATCGGCGAATAGGCGAAGTAAAATGTGTATAACACGCAAACCCAAGCCCAAAGTGAGAATCTGCGATATGACTATAAACAGCTTTGCATTGGGCTTTAATTATAATCCAATCTATAATTTGCTCTAATCCTAGTGTTTTTGCTTGCTTTTGAATCTGTGTAATCTGTGCGTGCAAAGAATTTAATGATTGTTTTTTGTCTTTTTTAAAAAGATGAGAATCATTGCTTTGCCTGTGTGCATTACCAAAACTTTTTGCATATACGAATAATTCTGCAATTTTTTGAGGCTTTGGGGCTTCGTGGATTCTATACATTGCACACTTTGGGGAGATTGTGGCGAGTAAATTTGCAGAAGCAACATTTGCTAGGAGCATTGATTCTTCAATAATGCTGTGAGAAAGTGCGTTTGCTTGCTTTTGTGAATCTAAGAGTGTCTTTGGTGTAAATGAGGCAACTTCTCCATTGCCTTTAAGTCTAATATGTGCTTGCAAACCCTCAAACTCATAGCCATTTTTTAGCCTTTTTGCGCGAAGTTTTTTTACTTGTGTCATATAGCTTTTAAGCCATAATAGCTCTTTGTTGAATTTGTTAGATTCTATAAAGTCTGCAACTTGCTCATAAGTAAAATGTTCCCTTACTTTTATAATCCCCTCTTTAAGAGAACAATCAAGCATTTCACCATTGTGAATGTGGATTTCCCACACTAATGCCAAACGCTTCAATCCAGCCTGCAATGAGCAAAGTCCGCTTGAAAGAGCAAAAGGCAACATTGGGATAACACAATCTGGGAAATACACGCTAAAGCACCGCTGTTGTGCGTCTTTATCAAGCGGAGTATTGTGTGCTACATATTCTCCTACATCGGCGATAGCGACATAGAGTTTTTTTGTCTTTGCATCATAATAAATCGCGTCATCGTGGTCTTTTGCATCTTTTGGGTCAATGACGCAAAATGGAATATGTGTATAATCCTCTCTATGCGGATAAAGCTCTGAATCAATAATAAACTTTTCCCCTCTTTTAAAGGATTTTTCAATATTTTGTGTATATTCAACGCATTTATGGCTAAATTCTTGCTCTACACCATATTCTTTTAACACTATATCTTTATCAATCGCCTCATTATCAAACACTCCTAGCACCTCAATAATCTCACAAGTTTGCATATTTACTTGAAGCACAGCGTGTTTTGGCAATGTTCGCAGAGATTTTTGCGTTGCCTTGAGAGAGAGAATCTTCCTCTCACGCAAAGCAAACCCTACAATCGCATTTTTATGCTCTATAAGAACACACACACCTAGCGGTATTTTTGGCACAAGCGTGGCGATAAACTCCGCTACAAGTTTATTTATCATCACTCCAGCACGCTTGCCTTGCTTGATATAGCGGATTTTAGCGATAAGTATATCGCCTTTGTTGGCATTTGGTGGGAAATCTTTTAACATAAAGTCTTTTTGCAATGTTTTAGAATCTAGTGAGATTCCAATATTTGTGGGCGTATAAAATGGCGATAAAAATGCCTTTTTTTGAGAATCTTTACTTTGAGGTTTTGAGGTATTTTTAGCATTTTTAGAATGTTTTGCAACAATATCGAGACTTCCTACAAGCAAATGTGGCTTTAAACGCAAGGTATTATTTTCACACTCAAGCGCGTCTATGGCGAGCAGATTCTCTATTATGGTATGCTGTGGTGTGGATTTTTTTATACTCTTTGCATTTATACCCTTTGTATAAAGCTCGTAAAATAAGAGGTGGTATGGGAAATCTTTGTTATTGTGTAGTTGGGGCGACTTCATTAGAGTCCTGCATTATTACTCTTACGCAAAAACACTCTGTTTGTGGGCAAATTTTTTGCGATAGTTTTGTAAAATTTCTCCTAATGTGCGCGGAGTAAAAGCAAGATTCTCACAGCTTACATTGATACAAAAGTCATTTCCACTTGGCTTTGAGTGCAAATGTCCGTGTATATTAAGCGAACATTGCGAAAGTTTAAACGCTTCATCAAGCACATCTCGCGCCGCTACAAATCTATCACGCGCCTTGCGATTAAACACAGGAAAATGTGAAAACATAATCCGCTCACCATCAAAATCACATACAATAGCATTGAGATAAATATTTTTTAGACACATTTCACCAAATTTTTTCTTTAATGCCCTTTTGATAAATTCACGCTCTGGGATTTGAAGTTTAAGTTTTTTACACACTTTCCAATCGCTTTGTTTTTTGACATATTCAAACTTTCCAATATCATTATTACCTACGATAAGCGTTTTCTGCCCGTTAAGACGCTTAAGGTATTTTATCCCATCGCCAAAATACAAATCACCCAAATGCCACACTTCATCTTTTTTACCAATGCTCTGATTCCATAACATAATGCTAAATTCATCAAAATCTCTAAATCCGTGTGAAAGCGCGCTATTTAAGCGGATTGGTTCTTTTACCAAAGCTGCGAAATGTCCAAAATGGGAATCTGAAATAAGAAAGGTTTTATCGTGTATGTGGTAATTCAATCTTTGCCCTCAATCGTTATTTTTTGTCATTATAGCATTATGGTTATAATATTTTGCAATCCCAAATGAAAAATTTGTGCTTTCATATCGCTTGAGAAATGCAATTCACTCCTTTATAAGCAGAATTAACGCAAAAATAGAATCAACGCGCTTTGCTATGCGGGTCAAACGCATCTCTAATGCCCTCCCCTATGAATACAAGGATTGAAAGCAAGACCGAAAGCACAATAAACACACTAATGCCAAGATGGGGAGAAGTGAGATTATTCTTTCCCTGTGCGAGAATCTCGCCTAAACTTGCGCTTTGCGCAGGCATACCAAACCCTAAAAAATCCAAACTCCCAAGTGTGATAATGCCAGAAGCCATAATAAAGGGGATATAAGTGATTGTGGCGACCATCGCATTTGGCAAAATATGTCTTAGCATAATAGTAAATTTGCTTAGTCCAAGTGCTTTTGCTGCTTTGACATACTCTAAGTTGCGTGCTTTTAGAAACTCTGCCCTCACCACACTCACAAGACTAATCCACGAAAATGCCAAAATAATGCCTAAAATCCACCAAAAATTTGGCGTAATGAAATTTGAGATAATAATGATGACAAATAAAATGGGCACAGAATTCCAAATCTCAATAAGTCGTTGCCCAACTAAATCTAGCGCACCACCATAATACCCTTGAAGCGCACCTAAAGCCACACCAATAAGCACACTAAAAATTGTCAGTAGTAATCCAAAGATAATGCTAAGGCGCAATCCATATAAGATTCTCGCTGCTACATCTCGAGATTTGTCATCTGTGCCAAGTATATGCTTAGAATCTGGCGGAGTAGGCGATGGAGTGCCTAAATCAAAAATGATAGTATCATAACTATAAGGGATAGGAGCAGTGATAACCACAGAATCTTTAAGCAAAACTTCCTGCACATAGGGGTCTAAATAATCTGTATAACTTTCAAAATCCCCGCCAAACTCACTCTCTGTATAATTTACAAAAACAGGAAAATATGCCCTATCATTATGATAAATAAAAAGAGGTTTTTCGTTTGCGATAAATGGTGCAAGCAAACTCACACTAAACAATACCACAAAAAGTATAAGCGAAATGTATGCGCGCTTATTGGAAGTAAATATACGCCATTTATGTGTAAAGTCCATTACTTAACCACCTCTAAATCTAATGAAATGTCATTATAATTTTTTATAAATTTTGCAATCATTTACTAAACAATAAAAATTATTTATAAAATACACAAAAAACGAACAAAAAAAGAGTGAATTATACTATGGAAATCACTACAAACCAAATTTTAGTTGCTTTTATGCTTGCAGCTTTGGCTGGATTCTCCACTGCTATTGGCGCAGTGATAGCATTTTTCTCAAGGCAAAACAACTTCAAATTTCTCTCTATTGGTCTTGGATTCTCAGCAGGAGTGATGATTTATATTTCTTTTATGGAGATTTTGCCTAAGTCATTTGAGGATTTTAGTAAGGTATATGTGGGCATTTGGGGAGAGATTTTGGGGATATGTTGCTTTTTTGTGGGGATTATTATTGCTGCGTTTGTAGATAAACTAATCCCTGAGAATCTAGATTCTCATTCGCAGGAGGAATATGAAGAGCTAAAATTTTGCAATTTAAAAGACAAAGCCTATCATCAAGCCAAACAATCAAATACCGCCATAAAACGAGCGGGAATCTTAACTGCCATAGCCATTGCTATCCATAACTTCCCTGAAGGTTTTGCGACCTTTGTTTCTTCGTTAGAAAATCTCTCCTTTGGGATTGCTATTGCCATTGCAGTGGCAATCCATAACATTCCTGAGGGAATGGCTGTCTCACTGCCTATTTATCACGCCACAGGAGATAAGAAAAAGGCATTTATTTACTCCGCGCTCTCTGGTCTTACTGAACCAATCGGCGCACTTTTTGGGGTATTTATTTTATTGCCTTTTATCGGCGAGCTTACATTGGCGATTACTTTTGGCATTATCGCGGGCATTATGGTGTATATTTCTTTTGATGAGCTTTTGCCTGCCGCGAGAGTGTATGGCGAGGCGCACCATTGTTTGTATGGATTGCTCGCTGGTATGGGGATAATGGCGGTAAGCCTCGCTATGCTAAATCACTTGTAGATTCTTTAATTTTTAGAATCTATAAGTCCCATAAATTGCGCTTTTGATGTTGAGCTCATAATATGTAAATGTATAAGAAATTGCACTTTTAGCAAGCAATGAAAAATGCTTTGTATGAGCGAGATTTACCCCAATTTCTCCTAAAACCCCATTAGTAATCCCATCTCTATCATATATGATAGAATTATCAGCAAGCAGCCCAATCCCATTACCAGAGAGATTACAATCACTCAAAGCGCCCGCACTCACCCACCAATCCCATTGCACAAAGTCCTGCATAAGCTTGATTCCTAAAATAGCGTTGAAGCCATAATCTTTTGGCTCTCCATTTTGGTTTTGTGCGAAAAATATATATTGCTCCACACGCACGAATGGATACAATAAAAGCTCCCCAAAGCCAAAGACATATCCATAATCCACATTAAATAACACACTATGCTCACTAAATTGATTACGCGCTCCATTTGCTATCAAACTTCTGCCATAACCAATTTCCACTCCAAGCAAATGATGCCCAAATGAAGTATTGCCAAATGAAAAATCAAATGCGCCAAAAAGCCCAAGATTGCTCGCTGTTGTAGAAAAAACTTCAGAGGTTACAGAATCTTTTGGATTGTATAATGCAGTATCCATTATATTAAGCGCAAAAAGATTGCGATTAGAATCACTTGCATTGTAGTATTGCAAGCTCACACCTTGAGAGAGAATGCTAAAATCGTGGTTTTTCATATATGAATGCAAATACGCAATGCTTGTGTAATGCAGCCTTGCGCTATCATTAGGATAATTTTGGCGCAAAGATTCTCTTTCTAGGGTTTCTTGGTTTGGGGAAATAGGTCTTTGTAAAAATTCTAATGCCTCTTGGTGCTGAGATACAAGAATCTGCACGCCGCAAAAGACAAAACACAATATGCGCGTTGGGAAATATTTCTGTCTCATTATCATTGTCCAAAGGGCTTAATGAGTGTAGTTTGTAATATATTCGCGGATTTGACGCAGGATTTGAGAATCTATGTGAAGTTTTAGACGCAAAACACTCAATTCAAACCCCATATCTTGAAGCTTCACTTCATCTTTAGAAGTTACAAGGAGGCTTGTGGCATTGTGTTTATCAATCTGCGCGCGTAAAAATCCCTCATCAAATCGACTATGGTCGCTTAAAAAAACTTTTCCAATCACTGCTGGCAAGTATTCCTCCAAACGCGATGGATTAGCAATGGCGGTAAGCAGGAGCATTCGTTGCGTTTGATTCTCTACAACGACCTCTCTATCATAATCTCTACCCTCCAACACAAGCAAATCCGCGCTTTTATACAAATATGGCATTTCACGATAAATCCCGCTAGGCAGGACAAATGGGAAATATGGAGAAAGTTTGGGTTGTAATAAAATATTAAGTTTTTTGAAAGCAAAACGAAATCCATCATCAAGAAAAATACACTTCGCACCGAGATTTTTCGCCTCTTCTATGGCTTTTGCGCGATTTTTACACACGATAACTGTGGCGTTTGGCAGGCTTTTAGCAATAAGAAATGCTTCATCTCCAGCCTCTACTTGCTTACAAACAATCTCTCCATTATGAGAAACCACCAAAAGTCCCTTGCTTTTGCGTTTATATCCCCTTGAGATGACTGCTACATTATCAAATTCACGCGCCACTTCTATGATAAATGGCGTCTTACCACTACCACCTACGACAAGATTCCCCACACTTACGATAGGCACACCAAAATCACGCAACCCAAATGCCTTACTAAGCACTCTACGCAATGTCGCACTCACACCATACAATATCGAAATAGGTAAAAGGACGATACTAAGGCATTTTTGGAAAAAATTTGGTCGATAAAAATACGAATCTACAAAACGCATACCCTACTCCATAGAATTGAAAATTTTTGGCGGATGAGTTTTAAACGTATTCCTTAAGATTCTACGCATAAGAGAAACCACAAAAGGTTTTTCAAAGCCCATTTTCTCCAGCTCATCTGTAATCAAAACTAAATCAGAATAATCCTTTTGATTTAATGCGCTAAATTTTACATTATGCTTTTGCAAAAGTATTTCAAATGCAGATAAAAATTCATCAATTTGCTTATAAGAATATCCTAAATCCGCTTCATCGCTTTGATTTTCAAATAAATCCGC
>CAKVEH010000060.1 GCA_934728205.1 uncultured Helicobacteraceae bacterium | reverse complement strand
TTTGTCCCCTTATCATTATAATTTTCATTCATAAAGGCATCATTTGTAGTAGTAGTAGTAGTAGAACCTTCTAAAGATTTATTATTATGCTTATCTAGCACATCTAAGCTTGTTTGCACCACTTCATAGCGCGCACCACCTTGCAGGGCAAACTTATCGCCAAAGTTAAAATGCTTCATTGCATATATGGCATTATTTAGCTGTGTGGTAGATAGATTATGATATGTATCAAAAGCAAAAGACCAAGTTATATTAGCAGTTTTTATAAATTTTTGATTATTGGATAGATTTCTATCAAATGTATCACTGGCTTTGTTATATGTGGTTTGTGTGCCAAGTAATAAAAAACCATTATTATGTGTATATTTTAGCTTGGTATTGAATCCATAACTATTTTCGTTAAAAGAAGAGCCTCCAAAATTATTCACCACATCTTTAAGCACCATCCCATAAAATTGCAAATAATCACTTACATACAACTTATCTTCAATGCTAGAGCTATTGCGATGATAGAATGCTTGGAGTTTGAAATCAATTTTAGATAAGTTAAGCTCATAAGTTACACTACCAATAAGCCTATTTTGTATATAGCCCATAGCATCATTATATGGCACATCTTCTCTTGTTTCTTTGCTAGGTATTGTGGTTTTGGCGGTATTTCTAACTCGATTCATTTTTGTATATAACTGAGTAATGCCGGGTCTGCCTGGTTGATTAGAAACAATTGTGTCATAATTAGGAAAAACAGTAAAGCCATTAAAGTCTGCTATATTTGCATTTGTGTGATAGTAATCTGCTTTAAATTGCAGTTTGCTATGCTCTTTTATATTAAAAAATAATCCAAACTTCGCACCTAAATTTGTTTGGGAATCACTTGCGCGCTGCCCTTTAACATCTTGATAACTAAAGCCTATATTTAAAAATCTATTTTTATACAAGGCAAAAGCATCATAACTACTCCTGCCATTTTGAGCGATTTGACTATATCCGCCACCAATGCTAAGAATGGGCTTAGATTCTGGATTTAGTGTTTCAATCTCCACCACACCACCTTTTGCACCGCTTCCATATAGGACGTGGCTTGAATTAGTGGTAATAGTAATTTTATCAATAAAGTTTGTCAATGTGGTATTTAGTGGGCTTATGGAATTTAAATGTGGAAGCGCGTTATCTACTTTGACGCCATTTACATATAGGTTTGTAGTGCGCATATTTCGCACTTTGACATCAGTGTTATACCCTGTATTAACTAATGTTACAAAAGGCACATAGCGCAAAGCATCTTGTGCTTTTTGATAGCCCTTGCCACTTAGGAAGTCTCCACTCATCGTATATCTAGAGTATGTAAAGACATATCTATCGCGTGAAAATTCCTCATTACCCGTGCTAAATGTATCAAAACTTTGCGCCATAAACCCGGTATTGCCATAAGCATACACACTAATGGGGCTAAAGCTAATAAAAGCTATGGCGACATTAAAATTGATATATATATATATATATATATGCTACTTTTTTTCATTACATTATCCTTAATGTTAAATGTATTAAATTGCTACAATCCATAATACCACATTGTAGCGTTAAATATTCAAAAAAGAGGATTTAAGGACTTTTTTAGCCTATTTTTTTATCAAATTATGTTGCAAAATGCTCTAATTTTTAAGAATAATAGAGTGTTTATTGGGAATCTGAAGTATTTTTAACAAAAGAATATGTAAAATTTTGAAAAATACAAAAATTTTGTATAAATTTTGCAATTCTCCGCTCTCATCACTGCATCATTTTTTCCAGCGTTGCTTTTTGCATTGACGCAATCAAAGTTAGGTTTAGCTTCATTGGCAGATTTTGCGTTTGCTAGATTTACACGCGCTAAAGCATAGCTTTGATAGTGTGCTTGATGAGGTGAAAAGTTTTTTTTGAGATTCACAAGGCAAATGGAAGTATCGCTGGTGGCGTGCATTTAGAAATGACAGGAATGGATGTAACCGAATGCACGGGTGGCTCACAAGCTATCACAGAAGAGGGACTAAGGTGCAATTACAATACGCAATGCGACCCGAGACTAAACGCCACGCAAGCCATTGAAATGGCATTTTTAATTAGCGATATGCTAAAGCGCACATAGGTCTATTGCTTAATCTATGGTGTAAGCCCCGCTAGATTCACTCCTTTAGATTCTGTGCTTGCCACATTTTGGCGTATTCGCCATCTAGTGCCAATAATTGCTCGTGCGTGCCAGATTCTATTATTTCTCCCTCGCGCAAAAAAATGATTGTATCGCAGTTCATCACGCTTTTTAGCTTGTGGGCGATGATGATGATGGTTTTGTCTTTGGCAAGCGCGTTTAGAGCTTTTTGCATTGCAAATTCATTTTCTACATCAAGGCTTGAGCTAATCTCATCTAGCAGGATAATTGGCGAGTTTTTGAGATAGGCGCGCGCGATTGAGATTCTCTGCTTTTCGCCACCGCTTAGGTTTGCACCACTCTCACTCACAGCTGTGTCAATCCCCTGTGGCAATCCACGCACAAAATCTAGCGCATTCGCAGATTCCAACGCCTGCTCTATCTCGCGCTCACTTGCGTCTTCCTTGCCAAATGCGACATTTGATTTCACACTTTCTTTAAACAAATACACCTTTTGAAACACCATAGAAAATTTTCTCATTAAGCTTTCAGGCTCGAGATTTGCGATATTTTTTAGCGTGCTAGGCTCATTTGCATTGCCGATTTTTATCGCTCCATTACTTGGCTCATAAAATCGCGCGATTAGCTTTACTAGCGTGCTTTTGCCACTGCCACTTTTGCCGACAATCGCAAGGCTACTTTTGTGCGGGATTACTAAGTTGATATGTTTTAGCGTGAGTGCGTTTGCGTTATTTGCGCTATCCGCGCTTTTGCCCTCATCATTTGCCCCATAAGCAAAATCTAGATTCTCAATGACAATGTCATTTCCGCTTGGCAATTCTTTATCATTGCCTGCGACTTTGCTTTCACGCAGAAGTGTCAAAATATTTTGCCCAGATTTTGCAAAATAGCGCAACTCGATAAAATTTATCGCAAAAGTCATCAGCGGGACAAACGCCTTTGAGCCAATCAAAATAAAGCCCAAATACTCAATCACACTAAGTTCTTGCGCAAGTAAAAACTCCCGCCCAAAGCCTATCATAAGCCCGATTCCTGCCCCCATACACGATATGATAGAAAGTGCAAAAGGCATTAGCCCAACTTCGATGCGGATACTCTCTTTTCGCAGATTTTCAAAGCTAGCCTCCAATCGCTTAAATTTCTCCCCGCTTAGATTATGTGCCTTTATCGTGGCGATTCCATCGATATATTCATTGATATGATTTGAGGCATCTAGCACGGCGGCTATGTGCTTTTGGCTTAGATAGTCGCTAAGTCGCCTTGTAAGAGCAAGTAGCACCACTGCCAAAGGCACGCACGCAAAAAACGCTAATGCCATCTGCCAATGATAGATTGCAAGCCCGATAAACACAAGCACGCTTAGCGCGAAGCTCGCAAAGACTTGCGGGAGGAGGTGGCTACTTGCCTGCTCTAAATTTGCAAAATCTTTCATCAAACAATGACTTAGCCTCGCAGGATTTGCCCCCTCTAAAAATCCTAATGGCAGTTTGCGGATATGCTCAGCCAATGCGATTCGCCCTTGTGCGCTTGCTTTGTAAGTCTCTTCAAAGTTTGCCTTATATGCTGGGAGTGAGAGATAAAAGCTCGCAATCATAAGCCCAAATCCCACCGCACAAATTAAAAGCAATTCGCTAAAATCCGCTTCTTTGTCTCCCAAAAGTGAGCCTTCAAAAAATGGGCTTAACACTCGCGCTACAAAATATATCACCACAAAAATGGTGCTAAATTTTGCCGCTTCGGCAATGGTAGTGAGCGCGAAAGATTTGTAAAATCGCTTTGCGTCATTTAGGGTGATGTCTTTTATCATTTGTATCATTTTTGTCTCCTTTGTTTTAGTGTTTTAAGTCGTTTTAAAATTTAAATTCTAGAATCTAGACGCGTTTTTTGCGTTTTAGATTTTGCGTAGTTTAGATTTCGCCCGTTTAGATTTTGGCTTCAAGTCCAAACGCCAAAATCTACGCCCCCAAACGCGCTAATTTTTGATACTCCATTGTTGCGTATCGTTGTAGAGATTCCACAGCTCTTTATATTTTGCGCAAGACTCTAGCAAGTCTTTGTGTGTCCCAAGTGCGATAATCTCGCCATTTTCCATTAGCGCGACTTTATCGCATTTAAGCGCGGAATTTAGCTTGTGTGCGACCATTATGAGTGTTTTTCCACGCGCTAGATTTTTGAGTGCTTCATTGAGCTTTGCCTCATTTTCGCTATCAAGCGCAGAATTTACCTCATCAAGCAACAAAATAGGCACGTTTTTCAAAATCGCCCGCGCTAAGTTTATGCGCTGTGCTTCGCCACCGCTTAGATTCATTCCTCCCTGCCCGATGACACAATCTAACCCATATTTAGCGATTATTTCATCGCATTGCGCCAAATGCGCAGCGTGCAAAATCTCTTTATCGCTCGCTTCCTTGCCAGCCTTAATATTCTCACGCAAAGAATCTAAAAACATAAAATTCTCTTGAAACACAAAGCTCATCACTTCCATCAAATCACTCTCAGTAATGTCTTTTATATCCACGCCCCCGATAAAAATCCCCCCACTCTCTCGCTCATAAAATCGTGCAAGCAAGTGCAAAATGCTAGATTTCCCTGCACCGCTTTTGCCTACGATGGCAAGCGATTCCCCTTGTTGTAATGCAAAACTTACATTTTTAAGCGCGTGTTTGGTATCGTTTTTTATGTTGCTAAAATCTCGTCCGTTTATATCTTGCGCGTTAGAATCTCCGCTATTTAAAGTTTGATATGCAAAATCTACGGCTTTAAATTCTATGTCAAAGCGCGTTGGTTTGAGCGGATTTTTGCTTTGTGGCAGGGGCTTTTGGCGAAAGATTGTATCCACTCGCTCTACGGCTTCGCTGATTTGCATTAGCTCACTACTTAGGTTAAAAAGTCGCAAAAACGGCGCGATTAAGCCATTGCTAAGCAGTATAAAAAACACGCACACCAAAATGTCATAGAGATTGAAAGTATCACGCGTAATAAAATACGCACAAAAAGGCAACGCAAAGAGGATAAAGCCATTTACAAGCGTGGTGAAAATCCCAAAAGGGCACATACATTTATAAGTAAAACTCAAAGCGAAATGATGATAGTCCTCCACAGATTTGGCAAAATCTTGGAATGCAAAAATGCTTTTGCCAAACATTTTTACCACGCTAATGCCTTTGACAAACTCCATACTTGAGGAATTTATGGATTCTAATTTGCTAAAAAACTGCTCTAAGCAGGCTTTTATCTCTACCTTTGTCTTGCCATAGACGCTAAATTGCACAAAAAGCCCGACTAGATACACCGCCACGCACACGATAGCAAGTCGCCAATCGCTCCAAACAAAAATCACAAAAATCACACACGCCCCCACCACTGATTGGATAAATTCTGGAATCTTATGGGCGACAAAGTTTTCGATTTTTTCGACATTTTCTTGCAAGGTTTTGTGAATCACTCCTCTAGCCGTATGCGTGAAATAGCCTAGCGGAAGCGTGGCTAAATGCCTAGCAAGGCGCAAGCGGAGGTTGTAGAGAATGCGATATGCGGCAAAATGACTAAGCGTAAAAGTAGCCCCCTGCAAGAGCATAGAGACAATCACGCTACCAATGGCAATAACCGCGCAATAAAACACCAAATTTTTATCCACATTTGCCAAATCGTGCGCGTTTAGGACAAATTCTTGCACTATCCAATACCCCGCAAAATATGGCACAAACTGCAAAATCGCGGATAACGCACTAAGCAGGCTAGAAAATGCCAAAAGCGTCTTTTTCTCCCCACTGATTTCAAGTAATCGTGGCACACCTTTTTTTACTTTGTTTTGCTTTGTTGTTTTCATTTGTTTTCCCCTTTATGCGATTTTTTTATTAAGAGCGGTTATGATAAATGCGATGAGTCCAAATGCAAGCGAAGCGCAAAATAGCGTGCCATAACCATTTGCCACGCTAGATTCGACTCCATTGCGAGCCAACACCGCGCTAAAATCCGCCAACACTTCGCCAAAGCCACTTAGGCTAGATTCCATAACATTTGCGCTAAAATCCACACTGCCAACCCCCGCTCCGCTAAAATCTACCCCGTGAGAATGCCCCTCGCCTTTGCTTAATGCCTCAATGGTGTCTTGTGCGATAAAAATCCCTAAAATCTGTGAAGCGATAACACCACCGATGACAAAACAAGCATTTTCCGCCGAGCGCAAGAAACTAAAATCTACCCCGCTTTGTGCGCTACCCTCACAGATACGCATTCCTAGCGAATACATAAACACGCATATCGCGCACATATACGCGCCAACTCCCGCTAGCCCCGCTAAGATAAGCGCGTGATTTTGCCATAGCCACATATTTGCTAGCAATAGCGCAAATATCACCACACAAAAGAATAAAAGCGCGATAAACGCAGGGCGAAATCCAAGAGCGCGAATGAAAAAATACGCCAAAGGCGAGCCTATAAACATCGCCGCGCAATTTATCACGCCACCGACAATCCCAACCACATCAAGCGAAAATCCAATATAAACCAAAAGCATTGTGCTTGTGGTGTTTGCAAGCGTGATGGGGAGCATACAAAGGCAAAAAAACCCCAAATATCCCCATAAGCGAGGGGTTTTTAGCGTGTGTAAAATCGAGTCTTTAGAATGTGTAGAGTCTTTTGAGGGCATAGCGTTTGAATGCGTAGTATTTGTCGCGTTTAATGCGGATTTGGTTTGAGAATTTAAAGCAAAATCTGTAAAATCCTGCCCACTAGAATCTACATTCCCATACTGCCCATTCGCGCTCATCGTTATAGAAGGCACGCAAAGCAATGCCACAAAAAACGCCATCACAAAGCACGCCACACTAAAGCCATATTTTTCATAGACGATGAGGGCGACTATGATGCCAATAATCCCGCCAACGCCAGAGGCAAGGAGCATTATGGTATTTAGGCTTACCTTTTTATCCGCACTTGTTTGCTCTATGGCTATGGCGTTTAGGCTAATAATCGCGCACGCCCCAAGCAAGCACATAATCATAAACACCACGCACAATAGCCCTGTATCTTGTGGCGAGGCAAAAGCCCCAAGCGCGATAAAACTAAGCGTAGAGACTAGCCCTAAGCTAAGGCAGAGAATCTTAAAATTTTTCGCGCGTTTTTTGCGCCAGATTTCCACAAGCCCAGAGTAAAAAAAGCTAAGCATAAAGGGAATCATCGTAAGGTAAAGTAGCCCGATTTCTTGCGGGGCAATGCCGTTTTTTGCCATTATCGCGGGCAACGCACCATAAATCATCAGTGTAAAAACACTAACAATGCTATACACACTAAACGAAATGCCATAAAGTTTCATACTATTTCCTTAATATTTATACGCCACTTGCGCGCCGAGATTCCACGGGTTGCCTACAAGGTAGTATGGCTCTAGTGGATTAAGTTGGCGTCCATAGAGTGCGTAGCGCGTGTTGGTTACATTTTGCCCAAAGATTTTAAAACTGAAGTTTTTATATTCATAGCGCGCGTTTAAGTCCAAAACCACATAGGGCTTTTGCATCAAATCATCACTTCGATTCAAATCATCAAAATACTGCTTGGTGTAAAATCGCGCATTACCACCTACATACAACCTATGCGCATTCACGCGCAAGAAATTCCAATCCGCGCTTGCAGTAAGGCTTACAAGTGGCGCGTATTTTAGCTCCTTGCCCCGCACATCATAGGGAGCTGGCTGCCCACCGATACTTAAGCTACCGACATTTTTGCCACCATTATGTATAGCGTGCGATGCCGATATTTGTGCCTATGCTAGCGTATAGTCGCTCTCCATTGTAGCTTATATCTGCTTCAAATCCCGTGCTATATGCGTCCCCTATGTTTTTAATACTTTGAGAGATACTATTGCCTACATAG
>CAKVEH010000059.1 GCA_934728205.1 uncultured Helicobacteraceae bacterium | reverse complement strand
TGAAATTGAATTTGAAAAAATTAAGCGGCTGCCAAAATATGTCTTTGCCGCTATCAATGAAATTAAGCTAGCAATGCGCCAAAATGGCGAAGATGTCATTGACTTTAGTATGGGCAATCCAGATGGAGCTACCCCACAACACATAATCGATAAACTCTGTGAAGCTGCAAATAAACCAAAAAATCACGGCTACTCAGTAAGCAGGGGAATCTACAAGCTCCGCCTTGCCGTGTGTGATTGGTATAAACGCACTTACAATGTAGATTTAGACCCAAATTTAGAAGCCTGTGTAACAATGGGGAGTAAAGAGGGATATGCGCATTTAGTGCAGGCGATTACCAATCCGGGAGACACTGCTATAATCCCAGAACCAGCCTATCCTATCCACTCTTATGCCTTTATCTTACAAGGTGCAAACGCACTTAGCTTTCCTATTGCGTGGAATGAAAATATGGAGATTAACGAAGAGGATTTTTTTACCAAACTTAATGTCTTGTTACGCGAGAGCTTGCCAAAGCCAAAATTTGTCGTGGTAAATTTCCCTCACAACCCAACCACAGTGATTGCGTATAAAAGTTTTTATGAACGATTAGTCGCACTTGCAAAACAAGAGCGATTCTATATTATTAGCGACATTGCGTATGCGGAGCTTTGCTTTGGAGAGTATAAAACGCCAAGTATTTTTGAAGTTGCAGGTGCAAAAGATGTCGCTGTGGAATGCTACACACTAAGCAAGACTTACAATATGGCTGGCTGGCGCGTTGGCTTTGTCGTGGGGAACAAAAAAATGATAGAAGCCCTGCAAAAGATTAAAAGCTGGCTAGATTATGGAATCTACACGCCTATGCAAATTGCTGCGACTATCGCACTCAATGAAGAACAATCGTGCGTGCAAGAAATAAAAGCAAAATATGAAAAACGAATGGAAGTGCTTGTCAAATCGTTTGGTGAAGCTGGCTGGAAAATGAACAAACCAAAAGCAAGTATGTTTATTTGGGCGAAGTTACCAGAATGTATGGCACATTTGGGCAGTATGGAGTTTAGCAAACAACTCTTAGAAAAAGCAAAAATCGCTGTTAGTCCGGGCGTTGGCTTTGGGCATAATGGTGAGGGATTTGTGCGTATTGCCCTCATTGAAAACGAAAACAGAATCCGCCAAGCGGCAAAAAATCTCAAAACATTTTTGAAAACCAATGCAAACACTTAACATAGGGATTATTGGCGTTGGCGTGGTCGGTAGCGCGGTAATAAGAATCTTAGAGCAAAACAAAGAGCTTATTTGTGCGCGCTGTGGCGTAAATTTCATCATCAAAAAAGGCGTAACGCGCAACATAGAAAAGTCAAAAAAAGCCCTTAATGGCATTCACATTCCTTTGGAAAACGACATAGATTGTGTACTCAACGATGAGAGCATTGATGTGGTTATCGAGCTTATGGGCGGAGTAGAGCTCGCATATCAAGTGGCACAAAGAGCACTCACGCAAAAAAAGGCATTTATCACAGCAAATAAAGCAATGCTCGCCTATCATCGCGCTTCTTTAAAGCAAGTCGCCAAAAGCACACCCATTGGCTTTGAGGCAAGTGTGGGTGGTGGGATTCCCATTATTCGCGCACTCAAAGATGGACTTTGTGCGAATGAAATCCTCGCAATTCGTGGCATATTAAATGGAACAAGCAATTACATCTTAACGCAAATGTTTGAAGAAAACAAAAATTTCCAAGATGCACTCAAAGAAGCGCAAAATCTCGGCTATGCCGAAGCTGACCCAACACTTGATATTAACGGAATGGACGCTGGGCACAAGCTCCTTATCCTTGCCTCACTTGCCTTTGGGATTGACGCTCTGCCACAAAATATTGTCATTGAGGGGATTGATGGGATTACAAGTGATGATATGGACTTTGCAAAGGAGTTTGGCTATGTGATTAAACTTCTAGGCATTGCCAAACGCGACAAACAAGCACTTGAATTGCGCGTGCATCCCACACTTATTCGCAAAGATTCTATGATTAGCAAAGTGGGTGGCGTAATGAATGGCATTAGTGTGGTTGGGGATTGTGTGGGAGAATCTATGTATTATGGAGCGGGGGCTGGAGGCGAAGCTACGGCAAGCTCTGTGATTGCTGATTTAATGGAAATTGCACGAAATTGGCGTGGCAAGCAGGAATCTTGCGCTGATATACTTCCTCAAAGCAAAAATACCAAATCCACTATCACACTAAAAAAGCCAAATGAGATTCTCTCGCGCTACTATATCCGCCTCTACACGCAAGATAAGCCCGGCGTGCTTAGTAAAATCACACAAATACTCGGACAAAATAACATTTCTATCAAAGTATTTTTACAAAAACAAGGTGATAAAGTAGGCGTGGCAAAGCTCCTTTTCTCTACTCACACAAGCAAAGAATCTGACATTAACAACGCGCTTAAAGCATTGGAGGACTTAGATTCTATCCTACAAAAACCCTACAAAATCCGTATGGAATAGCCAATGAGCAAACAAAAAGGACAAGAAGCAGAGCAAGAGGCTTGCGTATTTTTGCACTCTATGGGCTTTGAGATTATTGAGCGCAACTTTTTCGCACGATATGGAGAGATTGACATCGTGGCGAAAAAGGCTGGAATCTTGCACTTTATCGAAGTAAAAAGCGGACAAAACTTCGAGCCAACCCAAAACCTCACACATACAAAAATCAAAAGACTTATTAAAGCTATCAATCTCTATGAGCTTAAAAACCCTAGCAAACTGCCATATTGCCTTGATGCACTCATTATTCGATATGACAAACAACCGCGCTATGAGCTATTAGAAAATATCACACAAATATGAGAATCTAGCGCGTAAGTGGCTTAGGACTTTGCAAAACTTTCTCTCGTATATGGCGTAGATTACTCATTGCGCCAATGCGGAGCAAAAGTGAATTTTCTTTCCCGCCAATGTGTAAATCTGTGATAACTATGCCACCAAGCACTTTTTTGCTTTTGCCCTCATTGATTGCCCACGAACTATGCGCAACCATCGCCCTACCCTTATATGTGCCAATATAAATGGCAATGTGCCCCTGCAACCATAAAATCGTATAAAAAGGCTCGCCATTAGTGATGATATATTCTTCTTTTTCTTTTAACTCAAGTGTGCTAATATCTTGGTGCATTTTGCCAAAAAATCCTTGTGCTTTAGAGTTGCGTGGCAAAAAAATGCCATTTAGCGCGTATATATCACGCACCAATGCCGAGCAATCACGCTCCTCATAAAGCCCACCCCAGCCATATTGCTTCCCCATTACTTGACTAAGAAGCGTAGCGATTTTTTCTTTGTTAAAATCCTGCGGGAAAGGCGTGAAGTTGCTCTTTTTGCTTTTTGTGGTGATAATTTTTACATAGCCATTATCTTGGCGGATATAAGTGTAGAGCTCATATTCTTTTGCATTGCTCCTTTTTTGGTTGAGGGCAAAGACTTGCCCAAGCCTCGCAGTGGTGATATAGCTATTTGTGGAATCTACTAAATGCGTAGATTCCACATTAGTAGCGACATAATCGCTAAAATCGCGTATCTTTTTTTCATCTTTTTCACTCACAAAGGCGACATCACTTGACTCCACCCAACCATACACAAAGCCTGATTGGATATGCAAAAATCGCCTTGAGCTATCAAAATGCGTTACAAGCACGGGCGTGCCTGCAAAGATAAGCGAATTTTGCCATCTATCAATGGGATAGCCATATTGCGTGCTAAATCGTGGCAGAATACTAGGCACGACACGCACACTCGTGGTTTTTGTGATGATTGCCTTTTTATTTACGCTTGGATAGGCGTTTAAACGCATAGAATCAAGCAAATCTTGGGCTTGCTTTTGTGTATAGGGCTTAAGATTCTCGCCATAGCTACTCATAAGGAGTTTGACAAAATTAGGCGTTATCCAAAATATCTCTTTTTTGTTTTTGTTTGGTTTTTCATTCCAAGGCAAAAAAAGGCTCTCCAAATATTGCTTTTTAAGCCTTGTGATTTCCTCCTTGCTTAATTTTTCATCTGCTAGGAAGTCTTGCTGGCTTTGAAGTTTGTAATAAAAAAGCGGGTCTTGGGAAAATTCACGCAACTCTTCTGGCTCTATAATGACAACTAATCCATCAGAATCTACCCTCACACAAGCACTAAAAAGCAAAGCTAGTAGTGTAAAGATAATGATTCGCAAAATTTGCCCCTAGCTCAAATAAGGTGATTTTTATAGAGTTTGGCAAACTCTTTTGCTACTCTAGCATTACGACTGCCCTTTTGGGTAGCATAGTTCAGTGCTTTTTGACGCAGGGCTTCATCGCTAATGCCCGCATTAAAGGAAAGCTCACTATTAACAATACGCATAAAATCCTCGCTACCAAGCGAATACAACCCCATAGAAATCCCAAATCTATCGCTTAGCGCGATAATCTCATCTTTTTTATCATCTAAATGAAGCGTATCTTGAGCGTATTCCTCCAAAAGTAAGTGGCGCATATTAGAAGTCGCATAAAAAAGCACATTGCTTGCGCGCGCCTCAAATCCACCATCTAAAATACTTTTTAATGCCTTATAGCTCTCATCTCCCGCGCCAAAAGATAAATCATCACAAAAAATAATAAATTTATATGGCAGGTTACGCACAAAGTCCAGTGTCATTGGCAAAATCTCAATCCCAATTTTAGGAATCTCAATCACGCGTAAAGGACATTGAGGATTTTGCTCTTGGCTTGCACTTTTGGGATTATCAGCAAGCAAACAATGCGTTAAAACCGCGCGGATACTTGAGCTTTTCCCACAGCCTCTAGCCCCCCAAAGCAAGACATTTGAGGCGTCATTACCAGCCAAAAAATTATTTGTATTATTTTGGAGTGTTTGGAGGATTTCATCAATGCCTAAAAACGACTTGAGGCAAAGATTCTCAAACTCTACTATCGGGTGGAAATACCCGCCATAGCCATTATATTCGCTTCTATATACGCAGGCTTTTACGCGCTCAAAGTCAATCTCAAAGCACTTCATCAAGTAACTTATGAGCGTTTTTTGGAGAATCTTTTGCCACTACTTTAAGGCTTAGGGTGTTATTTTTGATGCTAATTTGCACATCACCACCCCTTTTAAGCGTGCCAAACAAAATCTCATCACTTAAAGGCATTTTAATTTGTGTATCAATAAGCCGTTTAATCTCGCGTGCGCCAAGCGCATTATCCACACTGCGCGTTGCTAAAAACTCTAATGCCTTGTTATCAGGGATAAGGGCAATACGCTTTTGAGCGAGTTGCGCGCTCAAATCTGCTAAAAACTTCTTAGCGATAAGTTTATATTGTGCGATTCCAAGTGGGGCGAAATGCACCACGCCATCAAGGCGTGAGCGAAATTCTGGCGAGAAAAGCTCTTTAATCGCACCCTCACTCTTGCCCTTATTATCCATATTAAAGCCAAGTGTATTACCCTCTTTGCTCCCAGCATTGCTTGTCATAATGACAATGACATTTTTAAAATCCGCCTTATTGCCTGCATTATCAGTCAAGCTCGCAGAATCAAGCACTTGTAAAAGCACATTATAAATATCACTATGCGCTTTTTCAATCTCATCAAGCAACAACACACAATAAGGCTTCTTGCGAATGCTATCTACCAACAATCCACCCTGCTCAAAGCCCACATATCCAGCAGGTGCGCCGATTAAGCGTGAAATCGAATGTGCCTCCATATACTCGCTCATATCAAACTTCACAAACTCAATGCCTAATGCCTTAGCAAGCTCTATGCTAAGCTCTGTCTTACCCACGCCACTTGGTCCTGCAAACACAAAACTTCCAATGGGTTTATTGACTTCGCCAAGCCCTGCTTTGTTTTTCTTAATCACGCGCACCACTTCGCTAATGGCTTTATCTTGAGCGAAAATGCGCTCTTTTAGTCTTTTATTGAGATTTTTGAGAATCTTGCCCTCATCGTTGTTAATGCGTGATTTTGGGATATGCACGGTTTTTGAAATGATAGATTCTATATCTTTGGGCGAAATGAGTTTCTTGCCACTCTCTTTAATCTTAAAAAACGCTCCACTCTCATCAAGTAAATCAATCGCCTTGTCAGGCAAAAACTTATCACTAATGTAGCGATGAGATAAATCCACACACGCTCTCACAGCACCTTGTGTGTATTTCACGCCGTGATATTCCTCATAAATAGGCGCAAGCCCGTATAAAATTTTATAACAATCCTCTAAGCTGGGCTCTTTTACCTCGATTTTAGAAAATCTACGAAGCAACGCCTTGTCCTTATCAAAAGTTTGCTTAAACTCATTAAAAGTAGTCGCGCCAATGCAGCGAAGCGTGCCATTTGCTAATGCTGGCTTAAGCAAGTTTGACGCATCAAGGCTTGAGCTATTTGCCGCGCCCGCACCCACGATTGTGTGAATCTCATCGATAAACACAATGCTATCTTTAATGCCCTCCAACTCCTTTAGCACGCCTTTTAGTCGCTTCTCAAAGTCGCCTCGATACTTGCTCCCTGAAACCATTGATGCCAAATCAAGCATAAACACTTGCGCATTGTGCAAAGTCTTTGGCACGCGCCTTTGACTAATCTCTAATGCCAGTCCCTCTGCAATCGCGCTTTTGCCCACGCCAGATTCCCCGATTAAGATTGGATTATTTTTCTTACGCCGACACAAAATCTCACTAATGCGTAAAATCTCCTCATCACGCCCGATAATCGGGTCAATCTTGCCATCTTTTGCTGCTTTTGTGAGGTTTTTGGCAAATTGTGCGAGATAGCTCTCTTTCTTTTGGGAATCTGGGCTATTTTTGACTTCAAACTCCACGCCCTCAGCCTCTTCGCTCTCACCTTGCATTTGGTTTAAGCAAGCGCGAATGCTATAATGGTCAATCCCTTGTGCGTGCAAGATTCTCGCGCTAAAGCAATCCTCCTCTAAAACCGCCACGACAAAATCACTCACTTCATTTTGGCGATTATTAGTGCGTTGGGATTTTAAGTGATACATTAGCGAAAACACGCGCTTTAGAGCTGGGGTGTGGATAGGGCTAGCATTTAAGCGGACAGAAGTTGGGATATATTTTTTAAGGTAATTTGAGATATTTTCTCCCATCCACACAGGATTCCCACCGCAACGCGATAAAAAATCACTCCCGCTTTGCTCGCATAAAATCGCTAAAAAAATATGCTCGGTGGTGAGAATGTTATGTTTCATTTCCCTTGCAATGTCTTGGGCTCTTTTGATGATGTGATTAAGGCTATCAGTCATAGGCTTCCTTAGATAATTTCTTCGATTTCTACGCGGAGCGGATAGCCCTTTTGGCGCGCGATTTCTACCACTTGATTGGCTTTGAGTTCAGCCACATCATAAGTATAAATCCCGCACACTCCAGAGCCCTCTTTATGGATTTGGAGCATTACTTTGGTAGCCTCATCTCTAGTTTTATCAAAGATTTCTACCAGCACAAACACCACAAAGTCCATTGTCGTCTTATCATCATTGAGTAAAAGCACGCGAAAGAGGCTTGGCTCTTCTAAAAAAATCTCGGTTAAACTCTCTTGGCTTATTTGTGGCATTACCTAATCCTTTGCGTAGGTATTTTTGCTAAGCATTTTACCACAAGCAACGCAAAATTATGCTATCAAAAAACGATTTTATACAAACTTAAGGCAATATGCTACCTTAAATCAAAAGCACGCTCTATGTCGTGGATATTTTGAGCAAAATTCCTCACTGCTTTTAGGTTTTAGAGGATTTTCACTGCTTAGTGTTGAGAGTATCGTATTCCCTAGTATGAAATACTCCGCCACAAACAACACCCCAATAAAAAGTCCTAAAAAAATGATAAATTTTTTTGTCATTCCATTCCCTTGTCCTGTGTGTATTCTTGTAAATTTTATGTTTCACAAATAAAGCAAAACATCGGTGTAATAATAAAATAACTTTATAAATACATATTATTTATGAGCTTTATACTCCCCGCTTTTGCCGCCGCTTTTTTTAAGCAGGCAGATTTCACCCATTTTCATGGTTTTGTCAACCGCCTTGCACATAT
>CAKVEH010000058.1 GCA_934728205.1 uncultured Helicobacteraceae bacterium | reverse complement strand
AAATATACATATTGCCAAAACTTTTTTCATTCCCAATCCTTGAAGTTAATCTAATCCATAATGTAGCCAAATTTTCGTAATTCATCTACTTGTTTATCCCAACCCTTGCGTAATTGCACCTCAAGCCTTAAAAATACCTTTTGTCCTAAAAGTCGCTCTAGCTTTTCTCTAGCATTTATTCCTATGCGCTTTATAGTTTGAGCATTTGTGCCAATGACAAGTGCCTTTTGACTTTGTTTGGAAACGATTATTGTAGCATAGATTTTATGAATTTTTCCCTCTTTGTAACGCTCAAGTAACACATCGCTTTGATATGGCACTTCATCGCTTAAGTTTTCAAAAACACTCTCTCTTATAAGCTCTTTTGCAATATCACGCAAGTTAGCATTGGTGGCACTTTCATCATCATATAAAAATACGCCATCTTCTAAATGCTCTCCTAACACATTAAGAAGTTCTTGGAGTGTTTTTTCGTGCTTTATGCTTAGTGGTATAAGCGCAAGGTAGCGGTTTTGGTAATTTTGGTATTGCGCGATTTTTGTGAGGATTTGTTCATTGCTTGCAAGGTCAATTTTGCTTAGCACGACAATATGATTTTGTGCAATTTTTGTATTTGCCGAGAGGGCTAAAAACTCCTCGTAATGGGTAATATCATCACTTATTGGTGCGAGATAAATCCCCAAAGTGCAATCATTCATCGCCTTTAGTGATTGTTTTAGCATATATTGATTGAGTAATTTCTCTTGGTGGTGAATGCCCGGTGTATCGACAAAAATCATTTGTGCCTTATATGCTCCACGAGAATCTGTGCTTGTATGGGAGATGATAATTTGTAGCTGTTTGCGCGTGGCATTTGCTTTATGTGAAGTAAGGGCGAGATTTTGTTTGGCAATGGCGTTAAGCAGGCTTGATTTACCCGCATTTGGTCGTCCTAATGTTGCTATAAAGCCACAACGCGTATTCATAAAAGTTCTTTAGTGATATAGCACTGTGTAGCGCATAATTTAATGCCTACAAAATGTAGCGTGCCAAATCGACATTTTCTACTAGCTCGCCAAGTTTATCGCGCACCATTTGGGCTGTTATTATGACTTTTTTACCCGCATAGGATTCACACTCAAAGCTTATATCCTCTAGCACGCGCTCTATTGTGGTATGCAGGCGTCTAGCACCAATATCTTCTGTCTTTTGATTGGCATTAAAGGAGAGTTTGGCAAGCTCCCTAATCGCCTCATCATCAAACTCTAATGTAATATTTTCTGTTTCTAGCAAAAGCTGATATTGACGGACAATAGAGCTTTTGACTTGAGTGAGAATCTTATATAAACTCTCTTCGTTTAAGTTTTCTAATTCCACGCGCAGTGGGAATCTCCCTTGCAATTCTGGGATTAAATCACTCGGTTTAGCAAATGCAAATGCCCCAGCAGCGATGAATAAAATATAATCTGTGCGGATTTGCCCGTATTTTGTATTTACCACGCTACCCTCCACAATGGGGAGTAAATCTCTTTGCACACCTTCTTTGCTTGGGTCTTGTCGTGAAGAATCTTTGCTCCCCACAGCGATTTTATCAATCTCATCAATAAAAATCACCCCCTTTTGCTCGGCGCGTTTTAGTCCCTCAAGTTTAATTGCTTCATAATCAAGGCATTGCATTGTCGCCTCGTAATTAAGGGCTTCTTTTGCTTCTTTTACACTCATTTCGCGTTTTTGTTTTTGGTCTTGGGGATTTAAGACTTTGATGATAGATTCTTGCACGCGCACCACTTCTGGTGGTAATCCCTCATCGTTAAAGTTTGTGTTTTTACTCACTTCAATTTCGATGAGAAGTGTATCTACTTCTCCATTTTCTACTTTTTTTTTCATTTTCTCAAAGCTCTGCTCGTATTCAGCCTTTTTACTCTCACTCACACTTGAAGGCAGTGGTGGAAGGAGCTTTTGTGTAATTTTATTAAGAATATACTCTTTAATCGCCTCTTGGCTTGATTGCTCTTGTTCTTTTTGGACGAGATTCACGCTTGCTAGCACCAAATCACGCACCATAGATTCCACATCGCGCCCCACAAATCCTACTTCGGTGTATTTGCTTGCTTCTACTTTGACAAATGGCAAGCCCATAATTTTTGCCATTCGGCGTGCGATTTCTGTTTTGCCCACGCCCGTTGAGCCTATCATTAAGATGTTTTTAGGCGTGATTTCCTCTTGGATTTCTTTTGGGAGATTCATTCGGCGATAGCGGTTTCTTAATGCGATTGCCACATTTTTTTTGGCTTCATTTTGCCCTATGATGTATTCGTCTAAATACGCGACAATTTCTTTTGGCGTCATATTTTCCATTATGCTAACTCCAAAATTTTTATGTTTGTGTTGGTATAAATGCACAACTCGCCTGCAATTTTGAGGGATTCTTCTACGAGTTCTTTTGGGGCAAGATTCCCAAATTTATCTAATGCTCTTGCTGCACTTAGTGCGTAGTTTCCGCCACTTCCAATGGCAGCAATTTTACCATCTTGAGGCTCGACCACATCTCCTGTGCCACTTAGGATATAAATATGTTCTTTATCAAGCACTATCATCATTGCTTCAAGTTTGCGTAAGTATTTATCGCTTCTCCATTGCTTGCTAAACTCTAGCACAGAGCGCGTAAGCTCGCCCTTTTTGCCCTCTAAGATTCGCTCAAACATATCAAACAAACTAAACGCATCGGCTGTGCTACCCGCAAATCCACTTAAAATTTTGTCATTATAGAGCGTGCGCACTTTCGTTGCATTTCCCTTTAGGACACAATTACCAAATGTTACTTGCCCATCACCCCCGATAATGGCGTAATCTTTGCCATTATATTGTCCCTTGTATCCTAATATGGTGGTTGCTTCAAACATATTTTTCCTCTATGATAAGTGTGTAAAACTTCCTTGTTATTTTAACAAGATAAGTTCGCCATTTTAGCGCAATTTATGGTAAATTTACACAAATCTTTTCACAATTATCACTTTTAAAGAGGGCAAGTGGAAATGAAATTTTTACAATCTAGCCGTTTTATCACTTCTATCACTTCAAAGGCTTCTATTTTGCGCACACAGACACACATTCCGTCATTTGAAGATAGGATAGAATCTTGTTTGAAGTGTATTTTTACAAAAGAGCTTAATCCAAAAACATTTTCTTATAAACTTTGCATTATCTTTATAGACGCATTTTTGGCGTTTTTATTTTCTACACCAATTTATGTTTTAACGCTTTGTAATATCACTTTTGATGCTGATACTCCACTTATTGTGGGAAGTTTTTTAGCACTTTTGAGTATATATGTATATTTGAGAATCCCTAAAGAAAGACGCTTTGGCTTTGGCTTTTTTGTAGGAGTATTTTGGTTTTATTGGGCGAGTTTGAGTTTTCGTTTTGTTGATTTAGAGATGCTTATTCCCTTTATTGTTGGTGTTATTGCATTGATATATGGAGGTATTTTTTGGCTCTTACTTTTTTGTGAATGCCTCGTAATTCGGCTTTTGGGATTATTGATAATGCACTTTATCACGCCATTTGGTTTTGATTGGCTTATGCCTGAAGCAGTGCTCGCGTATAGCTATTTTGATGTGAGTTATTTGCATTTCGCGCTTATTGTTTGCGGATTGTATTGTTTTTTGACTCCACATAAATGGCGATTTAAGAATCTTGCTGGGATATTTTTACTTATCCTTGCGCTTGATTTTGGGTTAATTGTGCCAGATTCTAAAGAGACACAAAGTCATACAAATACCCAAATGCTTCAACACATTTATCTTTCACACACGAATGTCCCTCAGCATCTAAAGTGGCAAGATGAGCAAATTGCCACAAGCATACAAGAGAATTTTGCCCTTATTCAAAAAGCGATTGCAGAGGACAAAGAAGCTATTGTTTTGCCTGAAATTGCTTTCCCAATGGTGCTAGAATCTGGTGGAGAGTTTGGTGAATTTGTCATAAGCAGGCTTAAGCAATATGCTAAAGACATTATCATTGTCGCTGGCGCGTTACGGGTGGATAATGGAGAATATTACAACAGCACTTTTGTTTTTAGTGGCGATGAAGTTTTTTTTATCGATAAAGTGATTCTTGCGCCATTTGGAGAAAATATCCCATTACCAGATTTTCTTGTGCGTTCATTTGGGGTTTTACAAATGTTTCAATTTGCTTCTGGTAAAGAGTTTAGTGATATTGGAATCTTTGGAATGCGCTTCCGCAACGCAATTTGCTATGAAGCGACTTCAAGAAAATTATACGCAGATTATCCTCAATTTGTCATTGCTATGAGTAATAATGCGTGGTTTTATCCGAGCATTGAGCCATTTTTGCAAAAAATGCTTTTGAAATTTTATGCACGCAAATACCAAACTACGATTTTGCACTCAGGCAATATGAGTCAAAGTTATATCATTACGCCTTAAATTAACCAAATTGTGTTTGTTTAGGGTAAAATGGCGCAAAGATTCTATATTGTAAGGAGCAAATATGCGAGTAAAATATTTATTGTTGTGCGCGTTGCTAAGTTTTGGTGCGTGTGATAAGGGCTCTACACCAAAACTTTCTTTAGAGCAAAAAACACAAACAATCCAAAAAGCCCTTGATGAGAAAAACCTCCCTTTTAAAGTGGTTGAAATAACTGACATAGGACATTCCTTAGATCTTGTCGTAGTGCAATCAAATGATGGCACACAAGAAGCCCTCCTCTCTACGAGTGATAGCGAGGTGCTTATGGTCCTTGATGGAATCGCATTTAGTGCTGATGAAAAGTTAGTAGATACAATAAGCTCTAAAACACAAAGTATAACAAAGGCAAACAAGCAAATGACAGATTCAGTCGTCAAAGAAGTTTTACAGAAGTATAAAGATAGGGCAATCCACTTCAGTGCAAAATCACCAACTACTAAACGCCTTATAGTTATTTCAGACCCTAGTTGTATGTATTGTGCTAAGGAACTTGCGGGGCTTGATGAGCGATTGGAGCAGTATAATGTAGATATGTATATTGTGGCATTGTTAGGACCAGATTCAATCACGCGTGCAAGCTACATAATGGAGCATAGAAGCAGCGATGAAAATGCAAATAAAACACTGCTACAAAATGTGTATGACAAAAAATTTAGCGTTGGCAAAGAGGCAGAATCTGTGGCAAAAGATGTTGTGGAGTTTAGCGGAGTTTTAATAGAATCTGGTGTAAGAAGTGTGCCTTATATCATCGAAATTGAGTAAGTATATTTAATGCAAATCACGCCCATTGTGCAACGTTTTTTTGCCCCACTTTTAGATGAGGACTTAGATTTAGGCGAGAAAGTTCAGCAGGTGCGTGAGAGTATCATTATTGATTCTCAAAGTAAATATTTTGATTGGACAGCTTCAGGGCTTGCGTATAAGAGTATAGAATCGCGTATCGCTGAAATTTTGCCATTTTATTCTAATACACATTCTTTTAGCTCAAGTCATTCTAAAATCACTTCCGCCCTCTATGATGAGGCAAGAGCACGCACTAAGCAGGCATTAGGACTAGATGATGAGTTTTTGCTCGTTGCTTGTGGGAGCGGTGCAAGTGGTGCGATTAAGAAGTTCCAAGAATTACTCGGTATTTATATCCCCCCACAAAGCAGACAAAGAATCCAAATGCCAAAGCAATCTCGCTTGCCAAAAGTGTTTATTAGCTCTTATGAACATCATTCTAATGAAATTTCTTTGCGCGAGGGGTTTTGTGAGATTGTCAAAATTGGGCTAGATTCCACAGGGCGATTTGATATATCTGCTTTAGAGGCACAATTACGCCAAGCTCAACAAGAAAATGCAGAGATTATCGGCTCATTTTGCCTTGCTTCTAATGTCAGTGGGATTCTCTCTCCACAAGAAAAAATCGCCAAACTTTTTGCCAAATACGCACCAAACGCACCGCTTGCCTTTGATGTAGCAAGCGCAAGTCCGCATATTGACATTCAATCCAAACATTGCAACGCACTTTTTCTTGCTCCTCATAAACTCTTAGGTGGTGTAGGTTCTTGTGGGCTTTTGGCGATGCACAAGCACTTTTTCCAAACGCCAAGCCCGAGTTTTAGTGGTGGAGGTGTGATAGAGTATGCGAGTGATGATGGACATTTGTATGTGGAGGATTATGAGCGTAGAGAGGAGGCAGGCACGCCACCGATTATAGGGCTTTTGCGTGCGGCATTGGCATATCAGCTTCGTAATGAGGTGGGGCTAGAGAATATTGCTCGCCGTGAGCGAGTTTTAAGCCAGATTCTTTTAAATGAGCTTAAAAAAATCCCTGCCATTAGTTTGTATGGTGATTGGGAGAATCCTAAGAGCGATTCTTTAGGCATTGTGAGTTTTAATATCGCGTGTGTTTCGCCATTTGATTTAAGTGTGTTTTTAAGTCAAAAGTTTGGAATCCAAACGCGCGCTGGGTGTTCTTGTGCAGGACCTTATGGGCATTATTTGATGGACTTAGATTCTCTAAACTTTACCAATCAAGAATCTAAAAAACTCCTTTATTCACTTTTTAAAAATCCACAAAAAAGACCGGGTTGGCTTAGAGTGAGCTTGCATTACACACATAATTTAGAAGATATAGAATATTTAGTCCAAAGCATTCACGCTGGCATAAAAATTTTGCGTTCATAAGAATCGCGCTTAAAATAATTCACACAAAATCATTTGTTAATAAAACATTCAAAAAAATGCTATACAATACCCACTTCAATGTATAAAATTATCGCGTAAGGATTATAAAATGAGCACGGCAAATACTCCTGCAAGTAGTTCTAAAAGTGTTTCACAAGGCATTTCAATAGTAGTGCCTTGCTATAACGAAGAAATTTCACTGCCAAAGTTTCAAAGTCAAATCGTCCTCACAATGCAACAAGTCCAAAAGGAATTCCCACATATAACCTATGAAATAGTCTTTGTCAATGATGGGAGTAGGGATAAAACTTTAGAGATTTTGCAAGATATGTGCTCAAAGGCAAAAAACATTAAAGTGCTTTCTTTTTCGCGTAATTTTGGCAAAGAAGCAGCAATTTTAGCGGGTTTGAGAGAAGCAAGCGGGGAGGGCGTGATTTTAATTGATGCGGACTTGCAAGACCCTCCACATTTAATTATTGAAATGGTAAGAATCTGGCTTAATTCCAATCGCACAACAAAAGTCATCTATGCTAGACGCACTACACGCGCTGGAGAGTCTAAAATCCGCGCGACTTTAAGTGAAATTTTTTATAAGCTCTCAAACTTGCTCTCAGAGGTAAAAATCGAATCTGGCGTGCGGGATTTTCGCTTAATGGATAGGGAAGTGATAGAGGCGATTTTAGAGCTTAAAGAATATCATAGATTCTCAAAAGCGATATTTGCGTGGGTTGGGTTTAAGCGCGAGTGCTTAGAATATGAGTATATTCCGCACTTTAAGGGCACATCAAGTTGGAGCTTTTGGAATCTCTTTAAATATGCCATTGAGGGAATCGTGAGCTTTAGCACTGCTCCATTGCGCATTGCCTTTGTGCTTGGGGGGCTTATGAGTATTGTGGCGGTGGTGTATGGAATCCACCGTATTATTGATACGATTGTGTATGGTAACCCTGTGGCTGGGTATCCTAGCCTTATGGTGGTTATCACCTTTATTGGTGGGATTCAGTTAATGCTTCTTGGTGTGATTGGCGAGTATATTGCTAGGATTTATGAGCAAGTCAAAATGCGTCCGATTTATATCCTCGAGCAATTTAAGGACAAGCAAGCTACACAAGCAAACAAAAAGACAAAAGCAAGCACCACTAAATCTAATAAAAAGGACTAATATGCTACGACATTTCTCTCGCAGTATTAAGGAATTTGTTATTGCCTCTTGGGCGTTTTTCCATACGCAAGGATTTTGGAAATATTTTTTAATCGCCTTTAGCCTCTATCTTTTAGGCATTATGAGTATTATCCGTGCTGATGTATATTATATCGATGATTTGGGGCGCGCCGTGATTGGCTATAAAGAATGGGATAATTTCTCGCGCTATATTAGTTGGTTTTTATCCACTTTTGTGCATATGGATACCGTGCTTACTGACATTGCACCGCTTACGCAAATCGTGGCTATTGCTTTTTTAAGTTTTGCGAGTATTATTTTGGTGTGGAGCATTAGAGAGATTATTTGGAAAAGCGAGGATTTATTGTGG
>CAKVEH010000057.1 GCA_934728205.1 uncultured Helicobacteraceae bacterium | reverse complement strand
ATTCCGCTTTAATGCGTTGGTGGTTGTTGGAAATAAGCAGGGGCTTATTGGCTTTGGTTTGGGAAAAGCTAGAGAAGTGCCAGATGCTATCAAAAAGGCGATTGATGATGCGTTTAAGAATATCATTAAAGTCAATATTAAAGGCACAACAATTCCTCACGACATTGAGTATAAATATAATGCAAGTAAAATTTTACTTAAACCCGCAAGTGAGGGGACAGGTGTGATTGCTGGTGGTTCAGTGCGCCCTGTGGTGGAGCTAGCAGGGATTAGGGATATTTTGACCAAATCACTAGGTTCAAACAATCCTTACAATATTGTGCGCGCAACATTTGATGCGTTAACAAAAATGAAAGCCTAAAATATTAAGGAGTTATGATGGCGTTAGAAAACATCAAGCCAGCCAATGGTAGTGTAAAGAGAAACAAAAGAGTAGGTCGCGGACAAGGTAGTGGTATGGGTAAAACCTCTACCCGCGGTGGTAAGGGACAAACCGCTCGCACAGGCTATAAGGCAAAGAGAGGTTTTGAAGGTGGGCAACAGCCATTGCAAAGGAGGTTACCAAAGGTTGGTTTTACTTCTCGTGTGAAAAAACCCTATGTAATCAACGCAGACAAAGCCAAGTCGCTAGATTCTCTTTCAGAGATTACTTTAGAATCTTTACGCCAACATTTTAGTATCCCTTTGTATGTCGAGAAGGTAAAAATTATTGGTCAAAAGGCAAAGTCTTTTGCCACAAAGATTAAGGATAAAAATATCACAACAAGTGGTCAAACAAAGACTAAAGAAGCAAAGGCAAAATAGATGACAAGGGCATTGGTCAATAAGATTCTTATCACTCTTGCGTTTTTATTTGCGTATAGAATCTTAGCGTATATTCCTGTGCCCGGTGTCGATGTGGGCGTTATTAAAAACATTATAAACCAACACGCAGATGGAATCTTGGGTTTATTTAATATGTTTAATGGTAATGCCGTAGAGCGATTTAGCATTATCTCTTTAGGCATTATGCCTTACATTACTGCTTCGATTATTATGGAGCTTTTGAGTGCGACTTTTGCAGGATTAGCGAAGATGAAAAAAGAGCGTGATGGAATGCAAAAGTATATGCAAATTATTCGTTATGTAACCATTGTTATCACAATTATACAAGCAGTGAGCGTGAGTATTGGTTTAGGGAGCGTGCAAGAAGGCTCGCGCTCAGCCGTTACGCTAGATATGCCGACTTTTATGTGTCTTGCCGTGTTTTCAATGCTCACAGGAACAATGCTTTTAATGTGGATTGGCGAGCAGATTACCCAAAGGGGCGTGGGCAATGGTATTAGTCTTATTATTTTTGCTGGGATTGTTTCGGGGATTCCATCTGTTATTCAAACGCTCTTTGAGCTCGTTAATACAGACCAAATCAATATTTTTGTATTCCTAGGGCTTATTGCAGTGGTGGTGCTTACCGTGCTTGCTATTATTGTGGTGGAGCTTTCGGAGCGTAGAGTGCAAGTCTCTTATGCGAGAAAGGTGATTATGCAAAATCAAAACAAGCGTATTATGAATTACATTCCTATTAAAATCAATTTAAGCGGGGTGATTCCGCCTATTTTTGCTTCTGCTATCTTGGTGTTTCCATCTACATTGCTTAATAGTGCATCATCAAATGATGTAGTGCGTGAAGTCGCTGTGATTCTTAGTCCTAATGGGTATTATTATAATGCTCTTATGTTTTTGTTGGTAGTTTTCTTTGCGTATTTTTATTCTTCTATTGTATTTAATTCCAAAGATATTGCTGATAACCTTAAGCGACAAGGTGGGTTTATCCCCGGTATGCGTCCGGGAGAAAGCACAGCGGTATTTTTAAATGGTGTGGCAAGTAATCTAACGCTTTGGGGTTCATTGTATCTTGCTGTTGTATCTACACTTCCTTGGCTTATTGTTAAAGCTACGGGTATTCAGTTTTACTTTGGTGGGACTGCTGTGCTTATCGTTGTGCAGGTGGCGATTGATACAATGCGTAAAATCGAAGCGCAAATTTATATGAATAAATACAAAACTTTAAGCGCGGTAAGTTTATAGGAGCGCGAATGGCTATAACAATTAAGAATCCTAAAGAAATTGCTTGTTTGCAAATCCCAAATGAAATAGTCGCGCAAGCTCTTTTGCTTGGGCAAAAAAGTGCCAAAGAGGGAATGAGTTTAAACGAACTAGATTCTATTATTGAGGATTATATTTTATCAAGGGGAGCAACACCCTCGTTTAAGGGATTGTATGGATTTCCAAATGCTGTGTGTATTTCCGTGAATGAAGTTATCATTCACGGAATCCCTAATGACTACACATTGAGAAATGGTGATATTGTAGGCATTGATGTGGGTGTGCAGTATGATGGCTGGTATGGTGATGGAGCGGTAACTTTTGGGATTGGAGATATAAGCAAACAAGATGAGAATCTCATCAGCTGTGCTAAAGATGCGCTGTATTATGCTATTGATTGTGTGCAGAGTGGCTTGCATTTTAAGGAGTTAAGTAAAATGCTTGAGGATTTTATCTATGCTCGCGGTTTTGTTCCGCTAAGGGGATTTTGTGGGCACGGAATCGGTCGTAAGCCTCACGAAGAGCCAGAGATTCCAAACTACTTGGAGTCTCCAAATCCAAAGCAGGGTCCAAAAATCCGAGATGGAATGGTGTTTTGTATCGAACCAATGATAGCGCAAAAAGATGGGATTCCAAAAATTTTGAATGATAATTGGTCGGTAATCGCACAAGATGGGCTAAATGGCAGTCATTACGAGCACACAGTGGCAGTTATCGGTGGCAAGGCACAGATATTAACGCAGGCATAAGGGGAATAGAATGGCAAAAGATGATGTAATAGAAGTTGATGGCAAGGTGGTTGAAGTGTTGCCAAATGCCACATTTCGCGTGCAACTCGATAATGGGCATATTGTGTTATGCCGCATTGCTGGGAAAATGCGAATGAATTATATCAAAATTTTGCTTGGCGACAAAGTCAAAATTGAACTTACACCTTATAGCCTCGATAAGGGGCGTATCATTTATAGGAGTAAGTGAGGGGCAGATGGATTGGGTTTATAGAAGCTAGCGTTTAGGATTCTCACCTGAATATCAAAGAGAATCTTAAGCGGTAGATTCTATAAATTTATGGAATCTAAGAAGGTTTTAATGCTTTTTTGTGTAGAATCCAACCTCTTTGGACACACAAAATAATCTTTTAAGGAGAATGGTATGAAAGTAAGGACTTCGGTCAAAAAGATGTGTGATAAATGCAAGATTATCAAGCGTAAGGGTGTGGTGCGTGTAATTTGCGTAACACCAAAACATAAACAAAGACAAGGATAACAATATGGCGAGAATTGCTGGTGTAGATTTGCCAAAGAAAAAGCGTGTAGAATACGCGCTTACTTATATTTATGGCATTGGGCTTAAGAGCTCACGGGATATTTTGCAGGCGGTTAATATTTCTTTTGATAAGCGCGTTAGTGATTTAAATGAGGGTGAAGTCTCAAGTATCGCTAAAAAGATTCAGGAAAGTTACATAGTGGAGGGCGACCTGCGCAAGAGAGTAACGATGAATATCAAGGCACTAATGGACTTAGGCTCTTATCGTGGCTTACGACATAGAAAGGGATTACCTGTGCGCGGACAGACGACCAAAAACAATGCTCGCACGCGCAAAGGCAAGAAAAAGACCGTAGGTAGCAAATAATAAGGAGCGCAATAATGGCAAAACGCAATGTAACAAAGAAAAAAGTGGCAAAAAAGAATATTGCTAAAGCGATTGTTTGTATTTCGGCGAGTTTTAATAATACTAATGTAACTGTAACCGATGAAATGGGAAATGTCATTTGTTGGGTGACAGCTGGTGGTTTAGGATTTAAAGGAAGTAAAAAATCCACTCCTTATGCCGCACAACAAGCTGTGGAGAGTGCGCTCGCTAAAGCAAAGGAACACGGAGTGAAAGAAGTGGGAATCAAGGTTCAAGGTCCGGGAAGTGGGCGAGAAACAGCAATTAAAAGTATTGGTGGAGTTGAGGGCATCAAGGTGCTTTGGCTAAAAGATGTAACACCATTGCCACACAATGGTTGCAGACCGCCAAAACGCAGACGCGTGTAAGCGAGATTCTATGAAATAATTGACAAAGGGAGCAAATATGGCACGATACAGAGGAGCAGTAGAAAAATTAGAGAGACGATTTGGTGTATCTTTGGCTTTAAAGGGCGAGAGGCGATTGGCTGGGAAAAGCGCGCTTGATAAAAGGGCGTATGGACCGGGTCAGCACGGAGCTCGTAGAGGGAAGATTTCGGAGTATGGGCTTCAGCTTGCTGAAAAGCAAAAAGCTAAGATAATGTATGGGACAAGCGAGAGGCAATTCCGCTCGCTTTTCAAAGAAGCAAATAGGCAAGAAGGCAATACAGGGGAGAATCTCATTCGACTTATAGAATCAAGATTGGATAATGTTGTGTATCGTATGGGATTTGCTACTACAAGACGATTTGCTAGACAGCTTGTTACACACGGACATATTTTGGTCGATGGCAAGCGAGTGGATATACCATCATATAGTGTGCGCGTAGGACAAAAGATTAAAATAAAAGAAAAAAGCAAAAATAATCCACAAATTGTGCGTGCTATTGAGCTTAGCGCACAGACAGGCATTGTTGCTTGGATTGATGTGGATAAAGACAAAGCCTTTGGAATCTATACGCGCTATCCACAGCGAGAAGAAGTTGTTATCCCTATTGAGGAAAGGCTTATAGTAGAGTTGTATTCTAAGTAAAAATAAAAAGTAAAGGTGGTAAAAATGAAAGTAATTAAAACAGAGCCATACATTCCTGAGAGCGTTGAAGTAGAGGAGATAGGAGAAAATCGCATTAAACTCACAGTTTTTCCCTTTGAATCTGGCTACGCTATCACTCTTGCTCACCCTATGCGCAGATTGCTACTTTCTAGCTCTGTGGGCTACGCAGCTACTGCGCTTAAGATAGATGGCGTTACGCACGAGTTTGATTCTATTCGCGGTGTGGTAGAAGATGTTTCACAATTCATCGCTAATCTTAAAAATATTCGGTTTAATATTGTCGATAAAAATGACAACAACGACTTAAGCAATGAGGTTGCTTATAGTTTTAAAGGTCCAATGGTGCTTAATAGCAAGGATTTGCAAAATTCCATTACTGATGTGGTAAATCCTGAAGTATATTTAGCCACGATAAATGAGGGGTTTGAATTAAATTTTTCGTTAGTAATTAAAAAAGGTATAGGTTATGTGCCAAGCGAGGATTTGCGTCCTGATGTGCAAGAGGGTTATATCCCGCTAGATGCGTATTTCACTCCTGTAAAGAGAGTAGTATATGATATTAGCAATGTCTTGCTAGAGGATAATCCAAATTTTGAAAAGCTTGTTTTTGATATTGAGACAGATGGACAAATCAAGCCATTAGAAGCATTTAATGATGCTATCACTGTAATGTATAAGCAAATGAGCATTTATGGTGTAAATCTTAATGAAATTTCTCTGCCAAACAAAAATGCAGATGATTTTGGTGAGCTTAGGGCACTTCTTGTTACTTTAGATTCTCTTAATTTAAGTGCGCGATGTTTCAACTGCCTTGATAGGTCGCACTTGAAATACATTGGTGAAATCGTGTTGATGCAAGAGAGTGAAGTAAAGGGCATCAAAAATATGGGTAAAAAATCCTATGAGGAAATCTCTAGTAAATGCAAAGAGATTGGTTATCCTATTGGGGTTGAGTTACCAAAGGAAGTAGAGCTTGCCTTTCAGCGCAAGCTTGCCAAACTTAAAGCATAAGGAAAGACAATGAGACATAATCACGGATATAGAAAGTTGGGGCGCACAAGTTCGCACAGAAAGGCGTTATTAAAGAATCTTGCTATAGCTCTTATTAAGTATGAAAAGATTGAAACAGGTGTTTTTAAGGCAAAAGAGTTACAAAGTTATGTTGAAAAACTTGTAACCACTGCAAGAAAGGCTGATTCAAACGCCCACAGATTTATTTTCTCTTACTTACAAGACAAGGAGAGCACCAAAAAGATTGTTACACAAATTGCTCCGCGTTACAAAGAGCGTAATGGTGGCTATACGCGTATCAATCGCACTCGCTTAAGAAGAGGCGATGCTTCTCCAATGGCAATTATTGAGTTTGTCCAATAACCTTTCACAAAGGCTGTATAATTTTATAGAGAGCTTTTACTTAGGAAGTATCGCTCTCTGTATTTTAGATTTTTACACCCACGCGTGATTTCTGCATTATTTACAATAGACCTTTCGTTTAAATCACACATAAAATCCTGCAATACCTCTTTTTTCACAAACACAGGCAAAAAGCTCTTTGGGCTTAATGAAACAATCCCTAAAAACCTCCCATTGCCATCAAAAATCCCTTTGCCAAAGAGAAGATTCTCATATTCTTCACGCGCAATACCGAATCCATAGGGGATTTCTTTATGTTTTCTTTCATCGAAGTAACTCTCCGCACGACCTAATTTTAAACTTTTTGGGACAAACGAATAGCTTTCATCAATAAATGAGTAAAAGACTTTTTGGTTTTGCGTAAGTTTGCTCGCAGGAGCAAAAATATCAACAGCATATTTTTTTTGGATTCTGTCGTGGTAGTAGCTCTTTTCTCGCACATTACAATAATCATCGGTGCTAGCGACATTTTCAAGCAGTGCTAAGCCACTATCCGCATCAATAGCCCTAAGGTCAAGCTTAAAGGCACAAATAATGATATTAGCACTTGTATCTTGTATTTTGGCAAAGATAGCACTTGGTATAAGAGAGTCGCTATATACAATCTCTGAGGAAGTAAGATACAATCCATTCTTTAGCATTGTGGCAAATCCCTTTCTCATACTACCATCGTGGAAATGCACCTCGATAATAGCGGTAGAATAAATCCAACTTGGTAAAGGCTTTGTTGTAACTTTTTGTTGCGGGAGGAATGGGTCTTTTTGTCTTTTTTGTGGGGTAGGGGCTTTAGAGGAGTGTTTTTTAGTGTTTTGGGGTTTTGGGGTCTTTTGTTTATTAGATTCATCATCTTGCTTGTTGTCTTTATCTGTTTCGTTGGTGTTTTTATCATTGCTTGCTGTGGTAAGTCTTTTTCGCAACTCTTCTTGCTCTTTAGGCGTGAGAGAAGAAATATTATTTGGGATATAGTTCCACGCTGGTGCCGCACCTACGGGGTAATCCTCCTCTGAGCACGCTACAAACACCAAAATAACACCGAGCAAAAGCCCCCAAATATACGCCTTAATCATAATCAATACCCTTGATTAAAGCGGGGTAAAGCACTACTATAACTTCAAAAATAAGCCGTCCTAGCTCTGACATTTATCCTCTTTGTGATTTTTTGTTTATGTTAATTTAACACTAATTGCAAATTGTTTCTTGTATATCGGTAAAATGTGGCTTTTTAAAAGCGAATTGTATGTAAGATTCCCATTTGCAAGATTATGTCGGACTTAAATACAATACACTTCACAAACACTAAAGGAGCTACAATGAGTGAATTAAAAACATTTAACTTACCACAAGAGGAGCTTGAGAAGCTTCATTATGCGATAATTACTACAAACAAAGGAAAAATGTGTATCAAACTTTTCCCAAATGACGCGCCAAATACGGTAAGCAATTTTGCTAGCTTGGCTAATGCAGGCTTTTATAATGGGCTTAGCTTTCATCGTGTGATTGCTGGTTTTATGGCACAAGGTGGTTGTCCACATAGTAAAGATAATCCACGCTTAGCAGGGACAGGCGGTCCGGGTTATGCGATAGCCTGTGAGTTAGACAATAATCCTAACCTACACAAAAAGGGCTCACTCTCAATGGCGCACGCAGGTCGCAATACGGGCGGAAGTCAATTTTTTATTTGTTTTGCGCCTCAGCCACATTTAGATGGAGAGCACACGGTGTTTGGACGCATTAGCCCAGATGATACGCAGAGTTTAAAGGTGCTAGATTCTATTAAGCAAGGCGATGTCATAGAATCTATTGAGATTTTGCAAGAAGTTTAAGGTTTGATTTGCTACAATTCTGCCTAATCTTGTGCAAAAAGGATTTTTGATTATGCCACACACGCTAACAAATTTCACATTCACAAAGCAATCTACCTTTATTGACTTATTTGCAGGGCTTGGGGGGATTCGGCTAGGG
>CAKVEH010000056.1 GCA_934728205.1 uncultured Helicobacteraceae bacterium | reverse complement strand
GCTCTAAGTTGGCAAGGGCTAGGTGTATTTTGTGCTCAGATTGGTTAAAATGCAGTCTTGCTTGAGAGAGCGCGACTTCGGCATTAAGAAGTTCGCGTGAAGTTTCGATATTTTGTTTGTAGCGATTTTGGACTATCTTATAGTTCTCTTGCGCCATTTTCACGGCATTTTTTGCCACCTTATATTGTGTTTTTGCCACACTTAAATCATCTAATGCCTTATTGAGCGAGAGATTAAGCTCTTTTTTCATATCACTTATTTGACTTTGTAGGGCTAAATATTCATAGCCTTTTGCCTCAATGCTAAATTTATCGCCAAACCCACTAAAGAGATTCCAAGAAAGGCTAAGTTGTGCGCGAGAGTTTAGATTCGCCCCAGAATAAGTAGGTGTGGCAGCACTTCTCTCATACCAAAGACGCGAGTAACTCACATCAACAGAGGGCAAAAATGCTCCCCACGAGGCTTTCTTTTGAGAATCTAGCGCGTTAAGAAGTTTTTGCATATACAGATATTCCGAGCGTGAGGCAAACATTTGGTGTTGCAAATCTTCGTATTTAAAGTCAAGTTTTTCCGTGTCAGCTTGGAGGCTTAAGGGCTCAAGCGTATCGACATCAATCTCTTGCATAATGAGTTTTTGAAGTGAGAGCAACGCGTAATTAAGGATATTTTTATCATTACTCTGTGTGATTTTGGCATTTGCAAGTGTAACCTCAACGCTCAATAAATCACTCTTCGCTCGAATACCCTGCTTGTAGAACTCTTCTGCTTGACTTCTTTGGAGCTCTAAGAGGCGGATAGATTCTGTTGAAATGGCAAGATTATCGCGTGCTTGGAGGATTTGGATATACAAAGTCTTAGCAAGCAAAATAATATCCTCTCTCGTGGCTTCATAGAGATAATTCTGTGCGGAAAGCAAATGTTGATACTGCTTAATGGCATAAAAATCCCTTAATCCATTAAAAAGATTAAAATTTGCATTTAAGTCAGTCAATCCAATCGTATAATCCCCGATACTGCGATTAGAACGAGTAAGAGAATATTTCAAATCAAGCTTTGGGGAGAGTTTGGCATATTGGGCATACATTAGATTCTTGCTTTGGGCACTTAGGTGCTCTCGTTCTTTTACCTTATCGCTATTTTCTATGGCAAGTGCGATGACTTCGCTAAGATTTAGGCTAAAAAGTGAAGTTGCATACAACGCAAGCAAAACAGCAATTCGCACAAAATTTTTCATTTCCACCACCATATTTATGTGATTTTATAACGCCATTTAAAAAACACGAGCAACGCACACGGAATCACAAACACACTCAACACCCCGCTAAAAAGCAAACCACCAATAATCACACTGCCAAGTCCGCGATAAATCTCACTCCCCGCTCCACCAAAAACCACCAAAGGCAACAAGCCAAATACGCTCGTAAGGATACTCATAGAAATCGGTCGAATGCGACTTTTTGTAGATTCTATAATGCTTTGAATATGGGACATTCCATAGCTTAGGTTAAATTGCGTTTGATAGATGATTAAAATCGCATTATTTACCACACTTCCAACCAAAATGATAAAGCCAAGCAGGCTTAACATATCAAGGTTTTGTGAATGCAAAAATGTATCTACCAATCGCAATCCCATCAATCCTCCAGCCACAGCAAAAGGCACGGTGAAAATAATAATAAATGGATAAGAAAAATTCCCATATAATGCACATAAAATAAGGTAAGTGATAAAGAGCGCGAGACAAAAACCAAAAAATAACTCTCCCCTAGAATCTTGCAAATCCTTTGCCGCACCGCCAAATACTAAACGATTATCACGCATTTCACCGCTAGATTCTAACTCTGGGATAATTTCTTGCTTAATGGTTTGTAAAATTTCCTCGATTGGGATACTTGCTGGAGGACTTAACACAAGCAAAATGGTGCGCTCTCTCTCATAGTGTCGCACTTGCGCCATTGTGTATTCTTGCCTTATATCGCTAAGCGAGCTTAGCGGGACAATCTTGCCACTTGGCGTATAAATTTGTATAAAACCAATATCCTCTGGGCTTTGAAAGTCAATGCTCTCCTTTGCCCTCTGCACACTTTGTGTGCTTAAGTCTGGTAGGGCTTTAAGCACTAAATCAATCGTCTTGCCACTTGGTGTTTTAAACTCATCAATTTGCTTGCCATCAAGCACCACATCTACAATTTCACCAAAACTCTTCGCATCAAATCCATTAAGTGCCAAAGCAACATAATCAGGATAAAGCATAATTTCTCGGTTAGTGTTTTCTAATGCGGGCAATGGACGCACTTGCATTGAGGGAATCTTTGCTTTAAGTGCGCTTTGGAGACTAATCGCCGTAGAAATAATAGAATCTAGCTCCTCTCCCACAATGTTAATATAAATGCTTTGTGTGCTTGAGCCTTTATCAAAGATGCCTTGCTGGACGATTGAGGCTTGCAAATCAGGGATATTTTGGATAGTTTCCCTTATTTGTGGAATAAGTCGTGCGACTTCATCTGGATTACTTGAAGTTACCCCAAGCTGCATATAATTTTCATTACCTGTGAAAAATAAATGCTTAATAGGGGGCAAATCACTGCTTGATTTTTGTTTATACCCCAATGATTCTATCAAATGCTTATTTTGGAGAAAAATACTCTCTCCGATTTCTTTGCGCTGCTCATAAGAAGTGCCCGGTGGTGCGTTAAGATAACCGATGATAAAGTTTTGATTCCCTTTTGGGAGATAATCGAGTTTTGGAAAAAGGATTAAGGATATAAACACACACAACCCCATAAATGCAAGGATAAAACGAACGCAGTTTTTTGGGTTGGCTAGCAAATTTTCTAGCTTTGTCATAATAAGGCTTTGCGCTCGGATTCCAATATCGTGCAAAGAATCTAATGCCCTGTCCTGCTTGCAAATAATAATTGCATTTTGCAGGCAAGGTGTAAAGTTTTTTGTCGCATTTTTTGCCGTTTCAAACGCATAGCTACTTGTAATCTTATCAAGTGGCTTTTTAAGAGATTCTCTCTTGTTTATGTATTCTTTGGTTGCATTCCACGCACGCAAGATATGGGGTGAAAGACTCTTTATCGCATTTGCAAATCTTTGCCAAAATCTTGCAAACACACTTGGAATCTGCAATGCAAGATGCTTAAGATTCCCAAAAATCCGCAAAACAAACACCCTGCATTTTGCAAAAGGGGGGTGGATTTTTGCAAACATTTGCCATAATTTAATGGGGGCTAACGCTTCACAAAGGCGAGCATAAAGCAAAGCCATCTCTGGCCTTACACTATCGTGTAAAAATATCTTCACTTCCTTGTATCGCAACTCCACGCTTTTTTTCTCATTAAAAAGTGCGAAGTTATAAAGCATCGAGGGAATCACAAAAAGCGAGACAAAAAACGAAATCCCAAGTCCAAAACACACACTAAGTGCAATATCATAAAAAAGCTGTCCCAAATCCTCACCCATATTCATAATAGGTATAAAAATAGCAATGGTCGTAATCACAGAGGCAAAAATCGCCCCGATAACCTCACGCACACCATTAACACAAGCACTAAAATAATCTTTGTTTTCTTTCAAATGGCGTGAGATATTTTCTACCACCACAATGGCATTATCAATAAGCATACTCATCGCAAAGCTAATGCCCGCAAGTGAAATCACATTGAGGCTTCTGCCAAGCAAATTTAAAAAGAAAAACGCGCTTATCACGCAAATTGGCATACAAAGGAGCACCACAAACATACTATACCAACCTCGCAAAAACACATACAAAACAACGCACGCAAGCACGATTCCCAAAATAATATTGCCCTTTACTACGCTAATGGCTGAGAGGATATAGCCCTCTTGGTCTCTGCTCCATACAAGCTCTAAACCATTGTCCTTTAAGATTCTATCATTGAGCTCTTGCACGACACGGCGCGTTTGCTTAGAGAGCTCAAGCACATTAGCATCAGTCATCGGCACGATTTGCACGCTTAACGCACGCGTATCGTTTAAGAATCCATAGCTTGTCTGCTTGGCAAATCCCTCGCTTACCACCGCTAAATCCTGCAAATAAAGAATCTTGTTGTCAAAATGCTTAATAGGCGTGTGCAAAATATCACTTGCGTTGCTAAACTCAGATTGCACTTTGATTTTGTAAGTGCGCATTCCATAATCCAAACTCCCAGCTGTGGTATTTTTGTTATGATTTGTAATCGCCTTTATCACTTCATTGATAGAGACATTATGAAAGGCAAGTTGCTTAGAATCTAACAAAATGTGCATCTCACTCGCACGCCCACCGGGGTAAAATACTTCTCCCACACCCTGTATGCGCTCTAAATGCTGCAAAATATAATCTTCAAAAAAAGTCTTATAAGTATCTACTTCGCGCTCATTGCCCTCCAGCGTGCGCATAAACAAATAAATCGCAGGTGGGATACTCTCGCCACTTATAGCAATAACAGGCTTATCCACGTCATTTGGATAGCCCTTTATCTCGTCCATTTTTGCACTCACTTTGAGTAGAGCGACATTTACATCAACTCCACCCTTAAACTCCAACCCCACAATCCCCCTGCCAGAACGCGCCGTAGAGGTGATATATTCTAATCCCTCTATGCCTTTTAAATATTTCTCTTGTCGGTTGATGATTTCTTTTTCGATTTCTTGCGGTGTCGCACCAGCCCAATTTGTATAGATACTAATCACGGGTCTGCTTACTTCGGGCATTAGTTGATAGGGCATTTTACTTAACCCTAAAAATCCAAAAAGAAGCATAAATACCACACACACAAAAACTACCATTGGCTTTTTGAGGGAGAATGAAAGTATGCTAATCATTGGATTTGTAAGTATCTATGGCGTTTTGGAGTTTTTGTTTAAAATTGCCTTGTGGGAGTAAAATTGGCAACACACTTAAAAAGACTTCAAACTCTTTTTGAGGATTTTTTAGAGAATCTTTAAGCGAAGATTCTCTCACGCTTGTGCCATTTTTTAGCCTATCTTGTCCGCGAATGACTACTAAGTCTGTGGGTTTAAGATTCCCTCGAACGATGGCATTTTGTCCGTGCATACTTAGCACTTCCACAGGGATAGCATACGCCTTATCCTCACGCACTACAAACACACTTTGCGTGCCTAAGTAATTCACCACAGAATCACGCTCCACCATATTGCCCTCAAATTTCCCTCCACTTGAGAGGAGCACGCGTGCAGCGTTCCCATCGACAAAGCTCCCATCATTTTCTACCGCGATATGCACAGGGAAAGTGCGTGTGTTACTATCTGCACGCGGGATAATGGCATAAATTTTCCCCATATAGTTGCGCTTTTCAATCTTTATCCCTACTTCTTGTCCATTTTTAAGATACCCTAGCATAGAGCTAGGCACATCAACAATCACTTCGGCACTCGTGGTATCTAAAATCTCACAAATCGCATCGCCCACCTCAATCCACTCGCCACGATTGATTTTTTTATCTACAATCACACCTTTTATAGGAGCACGAATGGTTTTTTTAGTAAGCTCCATTTTGGCAGATTCTAACTCTGAACTTAACGCAGCAATGTTTGAACTTTGAGATTTTTGCTCATATTCGATGCTTTCATATTGTTGCAATGAGACAGATTCCGTGCGCAAAAGATTTCTATATCGCCCCAACTCTCGCTCTTGACGCTCATTAGTATATTGTGCTTCTTTAAGCCTAGCTTGTTTGCTTTGGATTTCTTTTTCTAGCATATCGGCATTGATTTGTGCGAGTTTTTGGTCGAGTTTGACATAATCCCCCACAGCAAAATCCACCTCCTCTACCACACCACGCGTTTGTGAGGCGACTTTAGAGCTTTGCATAAAATGGAGTGTGCCAATAAAGGCATTTTGTGATTCTAAAATTCCCTTAGTTATGGGTTTAGTGATGACTGCTACTTCTTCAGCATATACGCAAAAATGGCTTATGAGTAGCAACACAAGTATTTTTCTCATCGCCTATCTCCTTAAAAGCGATTTATTAAGCAAAAGTGTAGCAAAATTTATGCGTTTTTAAGCATTACAATGTGCTTTTTGCTATAATCCAAACCTTAAAGGCATAGCAGGTGGTTGCTTTTTGTAATGCAAAAAGAGGAAAGTCCGAGCTACAAAAGACAGGATTCCATTTAACGAATGGCTGGGGAAACTCAAGGGAAAGTGCAACAGAAAATAACCGCTCATTTTGTGCTTGTCTTTTTGGCTCATCGTAACGAACAACGATACTTTTGACACAATTTTGCAAAGATTTGTGCGAAGTATTTTTGAGATAAAATCGTGGCTTTGAAGCGCAAAGCGAGGGAGTTACCTAGAGGGCAATGACCGAAGCTGAGTGCGTGCAATCCACGATTTTAGCCACCCAATGGGTTGCGAGGTGCAAACCGAAGCAAAAAAGACAAGCACAAAAATGAGTAAGGGTGAAAAGGCGGGGTAAGAGCCCACCGACTTTTTAGTAATATAAAGTGCCGTGCAAACCCAATCCGTAGCAAGAAGAGTAGGTAAAAGTCTTATAATCTAAATCTCTTCGCTTGAGGGATATAGTGATATATCTCCTAGATAAATAGCCACCCTAAGACAGAACTCGGCTTACGCTATGCCTTTATCATAAATGTCTAAGCGGGTAATAGTTTTTTATAAGATGTAAAAGAATCTCTATCATCAAGTGAGTAAAAGAATTTACGCAAAAGTGCGCCAAGTGTCTCAATCTCCTCCTCACTAAACATTGGTAAAAAAACACGCTCATATTTGACAATCGCATCAAACATTTCAAGCACAATGCTTTTCCCCTTATCAGTAAGCAATATAAGATTCTCTTTGCGATTATTTGGATTTTTTTGACGCACGACAAGGCCAAGCCTTTCTAAATTGTCAATAAACCCTCGAATAGTATTTTTATCCACTTCTAGCAAATGAGCAATTTCAATTTGAGAAATCTTATGCTTACCCGCGATAAAGAGGATTCCCACTTCACGCTCATCACTTAGCCCCCAAGCACTCTCGTGCACTTTGTTGCGTATTTTCTCTCTCATTATGCAAGCAAGTTTTCCACACATATAAGGTTATTGATTTATCATACACTTCTTTACAAGCCTTTCTTTAAAGACATAAATTATCGTGACAAAATATTATAGTATAAAAATAGTATCTTTACACCAAAAATACAATGTGATAAAAAAATTTTATATAACTTACTTAAATTTTACGCTATTGAGTGCAGTTTCTATAATCTGTGCGCGTCTATCCATTTCTTCAAAGCTCTCCACACCATCAAAATAAGCAAGAAACTTATCGTGCAATCGTTGAAGATTCTTATAAGTATCCATTGCCATTTGCCCGTGCTCTGTAATCTTTGTGCCAGAATCTTTCCCTCCACCAGCACTTGAGATGACCAAACTCTCAGGGCTTGAAAGTTTATTAGCGATGTCAATCTTATCCCACGCAGCCTTATAACTCATTCGCATTTGTCTTGCGGCCTTTGAGATTGAGCCACTTTGCTTAATGCACTCTAAAAGCTCGATTCTGCCGAGTCCTAAGTAGTTTTTACCATTTTTTTTAATCCAAAACCTAGAGTAAATTTCCATACAATGTCTCCTTAAGTATAGATATAGAATTTAATTTATGGTATCTTGTGCATACCCTAACAAAATGCAATTATACAGAAAAACCTAGCATTAAACCACATTTATGCTAAAATTTTAAGTCTAACTCCAAGCAAGCATATACAAAATTAGAATAAAAGGACGAAATTAAAATCGACTAGAAATTTAAATTTCAATGAAGCTAAATATTTTTGGAATGCCATTTGCTTTTTAGCGACAAGGACAACTAAAAATCATATCAAAGTCAAAGGAATGTTAATGAAAAATGTAGCGTTAAAAGGTTCTCTCATCACAGCGATTATGCTTGGAGTTGGCGGTTGTAGTATGATGGGCACAGGTGCAGATTCAAATGCGCTTGTCCCTCCAAGTGCACAAGGGGGGTTGTCGCCTCAAGCACCAATACAAGCACCAACTTATCCGCCAATGCCGACATACAACCCAAACCCTAATCTGCTTCAAGCGCAGAATCCTAACTATCCAAAAAAGATAGATACTTTGGTAGTTGATAAGGTTGAGATTGCTGGACTTAAGCCTGAGAAGAAAGAGGAACACAAGTTTGAGAGAGATGAGGTGCTTACGCCTACCAATCGCCAAAATGATAGCATTATCCCTAACTCGCCAATGCTTACAGAAAGTAATGTTATTGAGCTTAATGCTGTGGGAATGGGGATTCCCCCAGAGAGCACTATCTCTCCGGGACAAGCAATGGCATTGGCAAAACG
>CAKVEH010000055.1 GCA_934728205.1 uncultured Helicobacteraceae bacterium | reverse complement strand
ATCGAGGCGTTGGACGCTGATGTGATAAGCATTGAGACGGCGCGAAGTGGCAATGAATTGTTAAAAGTCTTTAAAAGTGTGGGCTATGCAAACGAAGTGGGACCGGGCGTATATGACATTCATAGCCCTAGAATCCCAAGCGTAGAGGAAATTGTAGCGCAGATTAAGGCATTGCTAGAAGTCTTGCCACAAGAACAACTATGGATAAACCCAGACTGCGGACTAAAAACACGCAAATGGGAGGAAGTAAAGCCTAGCCTAAAAAATATGGTAGAGGCGGTGAAGGTGGTGAGAAAGGGTTAAGATTCGGTTTTTTGATGAATAAACAAATTAAGAATCTAATCGATAAAATCCACGCTCAAGGGGCGTTTTTAAGCTTTGAGCTAACGCCACCGCTAAGCGCGGATACAAGCGAATTTATCGCCAAAATCAAAAACGCGCTTAGTCAAACTACGCAAAATCAGAATCTAGATTCTAAAAATGCGATAAAATCTAGCGCGGATTTTGGCGTGAAAAATATCGCAGATTCTAGCGTGGCTGGGCAAAATTTGCATTGCAAAAGCACGGCACACCAAAGACTAGATTCCCAAAAAATGCCACGCGCAACGCTAGGTGAAGCAATCGATGCGTTTGTATGCACGGATTCCCCACTAGCGCGATTTAAGCCTAGCTCGATTCTAAGTTCCATAAAACTCCAAAATGCCTTAGATAAGCCACTTATCTGCACGCTTTCAATGCGTGATAGAAACTCAATCGCGCTGTGCGGGGAGATTCTCGCGGCAAATGAATTTGGTTTGCGCGCGTTTTTAACCCTCACGGGAGACCCTATAAAGCTGGGCGATTGCGCAGAATCTAAAGGCGTGTTTGAGGAAAACTCGCTAAAACTTGGGCACATAATTGCGGAGTTAAACGCGGGAGTGGCGATAAATGGTAAGCCTCTAATCACGCGCCCAAGCGAAATCTTTGCCTTTAGCACTATAAATTCTTACGCCAACAACCCCGCCTCGCTCAAAACCAAACTAAAGCGCAAACTTTTAAATTCTCAAATTTGCGCATTTTTCACGCAACCTATCTTTGCCAAGCAATCTGCGGAGTTTTTGCTCGAGGCATTAGAGGGGGCAAAATGCGAGATTATCAATGATTCTAATCAATGGTGCAAGCGGGCTTCTAGCCAACATTTGACGCAAGAATCTAGCCAAAATCTAACCCAAGAGCGCACCCAAACCATTGCAAATGCCAATCAAAACACGCAAATCATTTTTGGCTTTTTCCCCGTGCTTAGCTATCGCGTGGCAATATTTTTGCGTGATAAACTGCCCGGAGTGTATATCCCGCAAATGTGGCTAGAGAAGCTAGAATCTGCAAGCGCAAAAAGCAAGGACTATGAACGCGAAGTAGGCTTAGAGCTCTCGCGCAAAGTATGGGAGGATTTGCAAGCCCTCCACCCCAAAATCCACTTTATGAGTAGCAATAATATCGCGCTTTTAGGGGAGTTTGTGTGAGGCTTGTCTTATTAAGGCTAACAGAAAATCTTACCAACTCCTTGCTTTTAATCCTATCCCCAAACGATGAGAGCGCACTCTGTATTCATACAAATTATCCCCATATCCATAAAAATACTGCACATAGAGTGCGACAAAATCGTTTATCCCGAGCGAATAGCCTACACGCACGCTAGGATAATATTTCCCAAAATCAGCGAATATAGGGGTAAAATCTACCTCACTCTTATGTCGCCCATTCACATAATACAAACGCAAACTCCCATAACCCATATATCTGTGTAGCTGTGGAGTGTCTTTGCGCTCTGAGATAAAGGGCCACGCTTTAATATGCACGCCAAGTCCCCTTGCTACACCTCCAGCCTCCCAAATGCCCTCTAACATAATGCGGTTGGCAGCCGAGCGTGAGAGACAATTTTCAGGCACAGGCGTGCTAAAACTTTGTCGATAGCATTCTTCTCCGCCAATTCCATTACTATAATGCAAGAGTCCAAGTCGCAACTCAAGCGAAGAATCCCCCAAAGATTCCCAACTTGCAGGATAGGAATAAAAAATACTTGGCTTATAATCTGTATCGCGCACAGGACTAGAATACTTGAAGTTAAACCACTGAAACCACATTGTCTGCGTGTAACCAAAAAAAAGTGTCCCCTTACTCCAAAATGCCCCACGCCACAGCGGGAGTTTCGCGCTTAGCTGGAATTTAAGCTCATTTTGCTCTAAAAATGGACGCAGAGAATCTTTAATAGGAGTAAAGCTGTGATGAAACAAAAAATAAGTGCCCTCGTGCTCAAGTATTTTTAAATAATTTCGATAGCTTTCTTGGGCTTGCATAGCACGAGATTTTTGGATAGGTTGTGGGGCTTGTGGCAAGCTCAATGAAGTATCCGTAATAGGAGTAATATCATCTTGTGAAAATACCACACCAAAACACAGCATCATTACCCAATACACATAACGCAAGCCCACACCTCCCCTAAAAAACGCTTAAAGAGGGAATCATAGCATATTTTTGTGTTTTTAGAGTATAATACCGCTTTTAGAATCAACTCTGCGGAATTGTAAGGAGAAGCAATGATAAAGCGTTTAGGTATTTTTATGGCATTGGGGTGTGTGTTTGCACTTGGAGCAGCAGATGCGACTATTGAGATTGTGAAAAGCTCTACAAAACTTCCCAATGTTTCAGTGGAACATATAGCGGATAATAAAGAATATGGCGAAAAAGTGGTCGCACAGCTCATCGGTGATTTAAAGGTAAGCAACCACTTCCAAGCACTTAAAGCAAGCGAACCAAAAAAATCTCCCGACTTTGAATCCTACAAAGCAAGACGAATTGACCTCATCGCACAAGTAAGCATCACCAAATCAAGCGGTAATGTAAGCGGTAATTTGATTGTCTATGATGTGAATAAAAAAACTTTGGTTATTGACAAGCAATATACACAAATCCCACTCAAACAATATCCCTTTATCGCACATAAAATGTGTATTGATATGAACGCCTATATCAAAGCCCCAAATATTGATTGGATGCTTGAGCCTGTGCTTCTCTCTAAATATATCTCTTCGGGCAACACTACCATTGCTCTTGCAGACTACACACTAAGCTATCAAAATGACATTATTAAGGGCGGAATGAATATCTTTCCAAAATGGGGCGATAGGGGCAAGAGCTTTTTTTACTATACCAAATATATCAACAGAAAACCTACGATTGTCCGCTATGATTTAAATACAGGGGTTTCACAAGGGCTTGTAAGCAGTGATGGAATGGCAGTAGTCAGTGATGTAAGCACTGATGGCAAGAAGATTCTAATGACACTCACTCCTAATGATAATGCCGCAGATATTTTCCTCTATGATGTCGCCTCGCGCTCTTTGCGTAAAATCACAGGATATTCTGGTATCGATGTGGGCGGGAAATTTATCAACAACAACACTAGAGTAGCATTTATCTCCGAGAGACTCGGCTATCCTAATGTCTTTGCCACAGGGATTGATGGTGGCAATGTCGAGCAAGTCGTCTTTCACGGACGCAATAATAGTGCTATCACTACGCACGACCAATATATCGCCTACACAAGCAGAGAGACAAACAATGAATTTGGGCAAAACACTTTTAACATTTACCTTATTTCCACTAAAAGCGACTACATTCGCCGACTTACAGAAAATGGCAGAAACCAAATGCCTAGTTTCTCAAAAGATGGCAAGAATCTAATGTTTATCAAATACACGCCCACACAAAGCGCACTTGGAATCATTCGCCTTGATTACAATAGTAGCTATTTTTTCTCCCTGCCAAAGGTAAAAATTCAGGCTTATGATTGGTAATATATGCTAACTATTGACATATAAACTTTTAGAGACTATAATTTTACGCACTGCCAAAGTCTAAGCATTATATGGCAGATTCCAAACTTTAAATATCAGGAGGATTTTGCTATGAAAAAAGCATTGTTCGTAGGATTATGTGCGATAGGGATTTTCGCTGGTTGTGGTGGAGATAGCGCGAGTGTGAGCGGTGGCGGTGAAGGTGCGACAGGCGCACGAGAGCCATTTACAGATACTTCTGGTGCGGGTGCAATCGCTAAACTTTCACACATTCTTTTTAAATTTGACAAATACGATGTGCAAAGCTCTATGAATGAAAGGGTGAATGCCGCTGCAGAGCTCATCAAGCAATCAGGTGCTAAAGTCGTCCTAGAGGGTAATACAGACTCTTTTGGAAGTGATGAGTATAACTTCGCGCTTGGTAAAAAGCGTGCAGATTCTGTGAAAAAAGCATTAGTTATGCGCGGTGTAGATTCTTCAAGTCTCTCAACTGTAACTTATGGCGAAAGCAATCCAATCTGCCAAGAGCAAACAGAGGAATGCTACCAATCAAATCGCCGCGTAGAGTTCAAAGTAGCCCAATAATCGCTCTAGCATTAAGGGCAAATTAGGTGGGTGGTATGGTGAGGTTGCTTGTTGCGTTGCTATGTGGCGTGAGTGCTCTTATGTGCGCACCGATGAAAGAGCCATCAGCCTTTGATAAGCAAAGTGGAGCAACCCGCAAAGACCTCTCCACACTTCAATCTAACACCCAAACCCTCTTAAATCTTGCCACCCAGCTAAAAAGCCAGCAAGACGAGCTCTCTCGCTCACAAGAGGGACTACAAAGCCTCTATGAATCTCAAGCGCAAAATATCCAAGCCACCATTAACAAATCAAATGCCAACGAGGAGTATATACAGCGATTGCAAAATGAGCTAGATTCTCTCAAGCAAGCAGTAGAATCTAACGAAAATGCCTTGCAACAGCTTGATTCCAAACTTAAGCAACTCCAAGCCCTTATGCTTGAAATACAACAAAGCATTCTCAAAGAGCTTGAGAAAATGGCGAGCAAAAAATAATCACATACGCCACCATTTAGCATTCGTGCTTAGCTATGACTTGCTTTGTGGCATTTATGCGTTTTTGCTTCCACAAAACCACGCTTTTAATCACTTCTTTTTGCACCGCGCTAATGAAAGTTTCCATAAATTCAAAGGCGATTTGCCCGTTTTGATTTTCTAAAAAATCGTCATTGCGAGACTTACTTGTAAGCCCTGCATTTGCAAATTCGTGGTAATCTACGCCTTTATTATGGATTGCCTCGTCTGCTTCGCTTGTTCGCAATGACGGCAAAATGGGGAGTAAAATTTGATGATTATGTAATTCTTCTAATTTATATCCGCCTTGCTGTCCGTTGTATTGCGAAACAAATTTTTGAATATGAGCTATAAAATAATACACAATATGTTTATTAAATTTAAATAAAGGCTTTAATTTATTTATATTTTGAGAAGTGTAGTAAGGCTCTTGTTGAAATTTAACATATTTGTAATTTCCTATTACAGTTGCTGTGATAGTATCTTTTTCGTTTGGTTGGAATTTTTGCAAATCAATTTTACCTTTAATGCCATTAAATTCATTAACTCTGCCGACAAAATTGATTCCACTAGCTTTAAAATCTAATTTTCCCTCATCAAGCGAGCGAGTTCCACTTATCTCAAACAACTCGCCGATTTTAAATTCACGCCATTTAAGTGGCGTGTCGCTTACTCTCTCTCTCTCTCTCGTTTTGCGCCGCCTCAAAGGCATTTAGCGCTTCTTTTTCTTTTGCGTTTAAAGTGTAGTTTTTCAGTCCTGTTACTTGTAAATACGCTTCTAGCTCTTTTATCTTTTCTATTTCTAGCTCTTTTATGTAATTTTCCATAAATTCAAAGGCGATTGTGCCATCTTTGCTAATGGGAAGTTCGATTATTTCTTGCTTGACTTTTTCCCAGCCTGATTTATTGTCCCAATCAAATTTTGTCAATACCTTTTGCAATAAAGAAACACAATATAAATAATGCAAATTGTTTAATTCTTTACCCTTAAATTTTAAAACATAGGCATCTTGAAGAATTGTGAAATCGTGCTGTTGATAAAAAGCTGGCGCATCGCCATTTGCCGCTACTGAAATACAATTTTTGAAAATCGTAGCCTTTTCTCGTGGGACATAGCAAGAAATTCCATTATTTTGCGTGGTGCAAGTTATTGCTGGCAAGTTATAATCGCCACTAGCTTCTTTTGGCAAGGTCGATTTTTTTAAATTTAATTTTGTGTATTCTATTTTATCAAACAACTCGCCGATTTTAAATTCTCTCCACTCTCCGCCCTTTGCTTTAAACTCGTTTTCAAGTTTGGCTAAATTTTCACTTTGAGCGGGGTTAAAGTGAGTCCTTTTTAAGAACTTGGCTTACTTCCCACGCTAAATACTCACTCACGCATTTTTTAAAATCTTCTAGCGTTGGCTTGCTATCTACTTTTTTGTGCTGTGCATAAGTCCAATCCTTGCCCTCTACATTTATGCTATCCTCTATCACACATTCATCAAAATAATGCGTGTCTTTCTTGCGATTTAGCACAATATCGACAATCTCTTTATATCTCGCTTTGGCGTCTATGTCTTTGAGATTGACACATTTAGCCCTGATTTTTTGCGATTTTGCCGTTCATAGCCGTCATTGCTAAAATCGATGAATTTGACTATTTTATCTTTGTCGTGTGCCTTGCCTACTTCAAAGAGATAAATTGCGGTTTGCACACCTGATTTACCCATAAAAATATCTGCCATTTTGATACTTGCTATAAGTGTGCTATGAGTTAGAATCTCTTTTGTATAGGGCAATCCATTGCCACTTCCTGCGTTTTCTTGGATTAGCACGGCAGCTTTGCCATTTGACATCTTTTTTAGGGCTTTGGCTACGAAAATAAAGCCCTTGCCTTTGGCAGAATATGGCGGATTTAGCAAAAATATATTTGCGGGGAAAGCTTCTTGTTTGTTGTCTTTGTTATCGGGGTAGTTGCCATTAAATTCCTCTAAACTATCTTGGTTTAGGACATTTGCGCTACCATCGCCCATCAAAATCATATTTAAAATAGCAAGTAGCGTAATATCTTGACGTTTTTCTATGCCTAAAAGCTGACGGGTTTTAATGTGAATGATTTTTTCGCGTAAAATATCTTGGCTTTTGATTTTATCTTGGGCATCTTTTATCATTAGCTTCATACTAGAAATCAAAAATCCGCCCGTGCCTAGCGCGTAATCCCACACAAAGCTATCTTTATTGACTTCGCAAAGCCTAGCCATAAGCTCACACACATAGCGTGGCGTTAGCACGACATCGTTTTTCTCGCCATCTGGAATATCTACATAGCGATTTAGCACATTAAAAAGCTGTCCTGTAAAATCTAAATGGTATTTGTTATTTGCCAAATAGGGCATTATATTATCTAACACCATTTTGTAGATTTTTTTAATGTGGCTCTCTGCATTGCGTGGCTTCCATAGATGATAATCCACAAAAATCCCACGCAAGACATTCATAACCATATCTTGCTTCGTTTTGGATAGATTTTTGCATTCTAAAAAGCCCTTGATTTTGCGTAGCATTGTCTCGCTGTCATTATCATTTGGATTATCCTCGCTTTTTAAGTCCTCTAGCTTTAGCGCGCTTAATCTACTCTCAACGCCAAGTGCTGCCATAATCATACCTACGATTAGCTTCACTCTCGCGCCTACGCCTACATTTTGAATATCGCTGTAAATGGTTTCATTGATATTTTTAAGGCGAATCTCCATTTGAGATTCTATCTCTTTGGTTTTTGCCTCTATTTCTTGTTCGCTTAGGGCTAAACTTTCAATGCGCCAATCTAAATCATCAGCTTTTAAAAAACTCAAATCGCTAAAATCGCCTAGCTTTTGGTAAATATTTGGATTTGATACAAGATATACGGCGTATTCTAGCTTTAGCTCGTTTGCTTCCTCATAGCCGTTTATGCCGATAGCTAGACATTCTTTAAAACTTGAATAAAAAGTGAGCGCATCAGCATAGTGAATCGCTCCATTTAGCGCGTATTTTTGGATATTTGCAAAATGTTTGTCGCCGTTTTCTTTGAAATTATCTATTGTTTGGATTTGAGATTGAAGCGAGGTATCTTTAAATTTGGCTAAATCGCCCCTTTTGCCCTTGCACTCAATCATAACAGGGATATTTTTAAGCCCCTTTGTGGTAATCATACATTGAATATCAGGGTAGTTTTTGCCCTTGCCACCGCTTTTGCTTGGGTGTTTTTCTAGGGCTTGGGCTATATCATCGTTTAGCTTTTCTGTTTTTGTGTAGTATTTAATGCCTTTAGAATCTAAAAATTTTTTGATAAAATCCTCGACTCTTTCTTCACAACTGCGCTCTTGTGCCATATTGTATTCCTTTTCTTATTTTTTATAATTTCGCACGAATCTAATGCAAAAAGTGCCTTTTGCCACTGAAATATAGCGCGATTTTGTGCTCATCTGCAGCTTGGATTACTTCATTAT
>CAKVEH010000054.1 GCA_934728205.1 uncultured Helicobacteraceae bacterium | reverse complement strand
AAATTCACATTTTCAAAGAGTTTTTTGGTGGGATAGCGCATTGATAAGTTTATGGTTTGGAGCATTTTTTATCCTTAAAGTAAGAATTTCACACAAAACGCGCTATTATAACAAAAAGATTACAATTACACCAATTTCGCACACAAAAGGAAAATAAATGAAAATAGCAAAGATGATAGACACTCGTGGTGGAGCAGATTGCAAAGGCTTTTGTGAAGCAATTCTCTCTCCTAGCACAAAAAGTGGTGGTCTTTATACATTTTCTACACTACCGACATTAGACAAAAACGCGCTTATAAAACTTAGCAAATGCTCTTACAAAGAGCTATGTGAGGAAGTTTTCTCACTTTTAGGATTAGACATTCCAAAGGGACTTTTACGCGATGCACTCCAAACTTACAAAAACTTTGATGACGCAAACACGCCTGTGCAACTTAAACGCTATGATGAGAATCTTAGCGTGCTAGAGCTCTATCACGGACCTACTCGAGCATTTAAAGATATGGCTCTCCAGCCATTTGGCTCACTTATAAAGTCTCTAAGCACGGATAAAAAGTATCTTATCCTCGTGGCGACAAGTGGCGACACAGGACCAGCGACACTAGAGAGTTTTAAAAATGCGAGCAATATCGATGTGGTCTGCCTCTATCCAAGTAAAGGCACTTCGGATGTGCAACGACTACAAATGGTAACTAAAGATTCTCCAAATCTCAAGGTAATTGGCATACATGGCAACTTTGATGATGCGCAAAGCACACTCAAAGCCTTGCTTGGCGATGATGAATTCAACACAACCTTGCAAAATCTCAATATTTCTCTATCGGCTGCAAACTCCGTAAATATCGGGCGTATAGTATTTCAAATTATCTATCACATTTGGGTATATTTGGAGTTATTGCGGCGCAAGGAAGTGTCTTTAGAAAATCTCGCATTCTCACACATTAACATTATCGTGCCTAGTGGAAATTTTGGCAATATTTTGGGGGCATTTTATGCAAAAGTTATGGGCGTGCCTATAAACCGCTTGATTTGTGCATCAAATCCCAATAAGATTCTCTATGAATTCCTTACTACAGGTGTGTATGACATTAGGACAAAAAGTCTTATCCAATCGCTTTCCCCCGCAATGGATATTATCAAAAGTTCTAATGTGGAACGGGTCTTGTTTGCGCTATTTGGTGCGCAACGCACGGCACAATGTATGCAATACCTTGAAAAAAATGGAGTTTATAGCCTTGATGCCAAAGAGTTGCAAGCACTCCAAGAGCATTTTAGTGCAAGTTTTTGCACAGATGAGCAATGCAAAGGGTTCATTAGAGAATCTTATGCTAATGGTTATGTAGTAGATTCCCATACGGCGTGCGGATTAAAGGCATATAAAGACTTTAAGCAAAGTGTGGAAGGCAAGTTTGTGCTTTGCTCCACTGCGGAATGGAGCAAATTTGCTCCCACTATTGCAATGGCATTACGAGAGGGCAAAGAAATTTCTAAAGTTTCTTACAAATCAAACGATTTAGGGAAACTTAAGGAGATGAATAAATATGGCGATAAGGAGGCTATTGCTTTCTTGCAGAGCTTAGATTCTAAGGTTATCTTGCATAGCAATATTAGCTCGCTATTTGACAAGCCCATTGCACAAAGCCAAGAGCTAGCCATTAAAGAAGTGAAGCCCCACATCATAAAGTGGCTTACACAACGGAGGTAAATAATGAATATTGTGAATAAAAATTGGCTTATTCCGACCATCGCATTTTTTTTCTTTCTTTATGCGATGGTTTTGCTTGGTATTTATGCCTTTAGAGATTCTCGAGACGCGCTCTTTGAAGGAGCAAAGAATCTAGGACCAACAAGCGTTAAAGACCTCCAAAAAGAGATTGGCAAACGCGGAATATCGAGGTAGCCACACAAAAAGGAACACAAATTGATTTAAAAACACAAACTTTGGCCGATTTTGACCTAAGGTAAGTAGAGATTTTAAGGAGTAGCAGTGATTGCAGGTGTAAATACGAATGCTATCAATACCACACACAACAACGATACGAAAAACAAGGGCGAGAAAGCCCAAGATTCTACAAAAACTCAAAGTGTGTTAGAATCTACAAGCACTGGCAAGGCAAAGCGTATCAAAGACCAAATTGCGCAAGATAAATACGAAATCAATATCCCACAAACTTCTAAGAAAATGGCATTAGATTTGCTTAATCTCTAAAAAGCCTACTTGGGGAGTTAAATCCCAAGTGAGCGCATTTGGAGATTGCAATGCTATTACAACATCTACAAGAAGCCATTAGTGATTTAGATAAACTTATAATTCTTACCAAAGAAGATGTTGCTGACATTGCGTTGGCAAACAATGATGCGATTTTTGCACGCAACGAAGAAAAAAAGCTCCTCATCAAATCATTTGAAACCAACAAATCGCTTTTAGAATCACAAATGCGCGAACTTATGGAAAAAAACCCCAATAAACCAATGAATGAATTGCTAGATTCTCAAGTTGATGAGGGCTTAGAGCGATTAAAAAGCACGCTTAAAACACTTAAAGACATTAACTCATCTTACGCACAAAGCGTATTTGCTGTCGGTGAGTTTTATACTTCATTGCTTAAAGCTCTCGTGCCTTATGAGAATCACGACTACACGACAAGCAAACCAAAAAGCCATATTTTAGACATTAACGCATAAAGGTCTAAATATGGGTGGCATTTTATCATCACTAAACACTTCATACACGGGATTATCTGCCCACCAAGTAATGGTAGATGTAACGGGCAATAATATTTCAAACGCGAGTGATGAATTTTATAGTCGTCAGCGCACAATCGTGCGCCCAGAGAAACCTTTGTATTATCAAGGGGTAAATATCGGGCGTGGCGTGAGCGTAGAGACTATCGCTAGAGTGCACGATGAGTTTGTATTTTCACGCTATCGTAGGGCAAGCGAAGAATCACAATTTTACAACACACATTTTGAATATTTGCGCGAGGCAAGTGCATTTTTCCCAGAAGTCGATGAAGTGGGAATCTACAACGATTTAGAGCGATACTTTGATTCTTGGAAAGATTTAGCAAAATACTCCACCGACCCAGCACAAAAGCAAGTCCTCGCAAAAGACGCCCAAACACTAGTCAAAACTATCACTGATACACGCAGGCGACTAGAAATCCTCCAAAGAAAGGCGAGCGAAGAGCTTGAAGTGGTGATTAAAGAAGTCAATGCCAACGCCAAAGAAATCGCACAAATCAACGGCAAAATCAAAGAAATGGAAGACCAAATCCAATTTATGCAGGCGAATGAATTGCGTGATAGGCGTGATGAGCTTGAATTTAATATTCAATCATTGCTTGGAGCAAATGTGTTTAAAAACCACCTATGGACAAAATATCCAATCGCACCTAGAATGGCGGACTTTGATGATGAATATGTGCTTAATGTCGCACACGGCTTTAACATTGTCGATGGTGCAATGCACCATCCAATCATTGTAAAAACAGATGAAAATGCGCCAAATTTAGCGCATGTGTATTTTCAAGGTGATGACTTTAAAACCATAGAAATCACTGACAAACTTACTCAAGGCAAGGCTGGCTCGCTTATCGCGCTTTTTGGCGATGGGACTTATGACGCGCCACTTGGAAAACTTCAAGATTATATCAACCACCTTGATGTCTTTGCACGGGGGCTTATCGAAGCAACCAACCATATTTACGCCCAGAGTGCCACACACGATATTAAAAGTGATATTTTGGATATTTGGAATACCGCTGCGCTTATTGATTCCCCCTACAACATTAAAGAGGGGAGTTTTGATATTATTGTGTATAATACAAAGGGCGAAGAAATCGTGCGCAAAACTATCAACATAGACCGCATCACCACGATGAATGATATTATCAAAGCTATCAATGCAAACACTGATGATAATGCAGATAACAACGCGCTCAACGATGTCGATGACTATTTCCAAGCCTACTATCACCCGATTGGACGCCAATTTGTCGTTGCTGCGAAAAATCCTTCACAAGGCTTGTATGTAAGTATCAAAGATAATGGCACAAACTTTGTGGGCGCACTTGGAATCAATCGGTTTTTTGATGGAAATAGTGCGAGAAATATCGCGCTCAACCCTGAATATGCACGCGATTCAGCGTTGATTAGACCTTGGCTCTCTCCTGTGGCTGGGAACTTTGAAGTGGCAAATATGATGCAACAACTCCAATATGATGAAGTGGATTTCTATCCATTTTTAGCCAAAGAGCCAAAAACTATGCGCATTTCTGAGTATTTTCAGTTTGTAACGGGGCGCGTGGCAACACAAACCGAACAAACAGAACGCACCAAAGAAACTAAAGATGCTGTGCTAAGCGCGGTGAAAAAAGAGCACCACTCTATTTCACAGGTAAGCATTGACGAGGAAATGGTAAATCTTATTAAATTTCAAGGTGGTTATGCGGCAAATGCCAAAGTCATCACCACCATTGATAGAATGATAGAAACACTCCTAAGTATAAAGCAATAATTACCGCATTTAAAAAGATGAGGAAATCTGCGCAATTCCCCTACGCTTCAAGTTTATAGCCCACTCCGCGCACGGATATAATGTATTTTGGCGATTTTGGATTCTCCTCAATCTTAGAGCGTAATCGCCCAATAATCACATCAATGCTTTTGTTTGAGCTCTCTGGGTTGATACTTTCAGATTCTATGGCGATTGCCTCGCGTGAAAACACCTGCCCCTTTTTGCCAATAAGCAATGTGAGAATCTCATATTCCGCTCTTGTGAGTTCAAGCATTTTATCCTTAAAATACACCTGCCTTGTTTGCTTATCAATTTTAAAGATTGATTCTTTTTCCCTGCTAAGCTCTTTTGGATTTTTCTTTGCGTATCGGCGCAAAAGTGAGTTAATGCGCGCTACAAGCTCTTTTGGGTCATAAGGCTTGGGCAAATAATCATCTGCACCATATTCTAGGGCTTTTACCTTATCATCGACATCGCTTCTTGCTGAAGAAATGATGATTGGGATATTTTTTTGCTTTGCTACACGCTTACAAACCTCTAATCCATCGAGGTTTGGCAAGGTTAAATCAAGTAATAAAATATCAAAATGCTTGGCATTGACGGCACTCATTCCTGTGTAGGGCTCATCATAGTTTGTTACATTCATATCGTGCCCCTTAAGGTATTCTGTGAGAATCTCGGCAAGCTCCATATCATCTTCAATCATCAACACTTCCAACATCTCTTTTGTTGGTTCTTTTTGGGTCTCTTTTGACATTCATTCTCCTTTGGTTTTGCTAAACCGAAATTTAGCGTATTGTATAACAAAATGCTTTAAGATAAAATTAAGTAAAGCACTTTATTGGATTTAATCGCGCAACCCTAACACAAATTGCAACATTGCTCCAGAATCTTGGCTTGATTGCGCTGGTATCTTGCTTGGGTGCTTGTATTGCAAATCTTCTTGCAAAATAATCTCGCTTGGCGTATAGTGGCTTTGGAGAATCTCAAGGCTAAAAAACACGCTAAGCGTCTTGCTTGCCTTATCCTCACGCACGATTAGAGGAGCGTTAATTTGCACAATATTTTCTAAATTGCCAACTTGTTCTAAAAATTCAAGCACTTTTGTGTTGTTTGCCATAAAGCCAGAAATATCAAACTTCGTATAAGAAATGTTGTTATCTGATTTGGTCTCTTTTTTCTTCACTTTAAGTGAGACAAAATAATGTTTTATGCGTTCTTGGAGTTGCTTTTCTGTCGGTGTGTCAGCATACAGTCTATCAAAAGCTTGGGCATTTTCCTCAATGAGAGATTTAAGCGTGGCTTTGGTTTTGTTGTATTCATTCACAGCTTGATTGTAAATAAGCTCTTCGCGCCGATTTTCTGTGAGTTGTTTCTTATAAGTCTCTATGCGAGGCAAAAGCACATTGACTGCTCCAATAGCACAAATTATCACAAAAACAAAGAAAAAGAGGGTGTTTTTTATCGTGAATTCACTTTTGTAATCATTCATCTTCTTCTCCTTGAGGCTTTCGCAATGGCTCGCTACGCTTGCTTACCGAAGTAAAATGAAACCAGCCATTAAGCAAAGGGAAAAAATCCACCCTACTTTCATCAAAGCTCGCCTTAAGCGGCGCTTCTAACAAAAATTTATACACTTCTTGGGAGGGCGTGATACCTTTAAGTTCTAGCTTTCTCTCATCAATGCGAATACTATTAAGCGTAATTTGCGTTGGGATAAGATTTACCAATCGCTCAAAACCACCTATAAACCGCTGGTTTGTAGATTTTTCACCACCCACTTTCTCATCAATAAGTGCAACTGTGTTGTGCTCGTAAGTAAGGCGTGCGATATATTCCTTTGTCGCAGTGATTTTTTCACTTACTTCTTTAGTTTGGTTATCCATATCGACAACTTCGTATTGTTTCCCATCGATACGAGTTTCTAAGAATCTATCAAACACGCCAATGCAAACAATCATTAGCAAAATATAAAAAAGCCAAAATTTTGTAAAACGGCGAAAAATCGACTTTGCTTTTGGCTGTATGAAGCTATATGATGCCATTATGGATTCTCCCTTTGCATAAGTTCTATCAATGTTTTTGTTACATCCACGGGGCGCACTTCAATATCCATTAAAAGTGAATTTCTTATATGTTCGACAGCTTGATTAGAGATTCCATAAGTGTCAAGGAGAATGATTTTGTCCAAAAAATCGCTTTTATACATATCGTTACTATAAAACTCGCTCACACAATTTGTGATAATCTCGCTCGTATCATTAGCGCGCGCCAAATCACGCAATTCCTCAATCCTTGCTTGCTCGCCTTGAGCTTTTTTTCTATTTTTAAGCTCTTTTGGTGCAATCTCTTGCTCAAGGACTTCCTCATCTATGCCATCTAGCTCTCCTAACTCTCGTAACTCCTCTGGGGAAGTCCCAGCAAGCCCATCAATATTTTTCATATCTAAAATGGAGCTAATCTCGCTGTGCTCGTTATCATCATCTCCAATGCCCTCCAAATCACTGCTTAATGGAAAATATCCACCAAAAAAAACATTTTTCTTATCTGCTACAAGCAGGCTGATATTAGACCTTTGTTGCAACACATACAAGCAATTTCTAGTGCGAAGCATTTTGTGTGCGATAATAGTATAAATCATAATAAATGGGGAAAATAAAAAATCCAACCCCAATGCTTGAAGATAGCGCGCTCTACTTTCTGCAACAGCGCGTTTTTGTATATAACACGCCCAATTCCGCATTCGTATAAACAAATTCTCATCAGGTTTAATGCCAAACTTTGAAAGTTTCACCCTCTGTGTCGTATCAATCACGCCTTGATTGTAAGTCTTTGATATTGAGCCAAGATAAGTAAATGGATATTTTCTTTTGTATGCGCGAATGAGCTTTGCGGCTTCAGCAGGCAATTTATTGTCAAAGGCTTTAAACTCTTTGCAAAACTCTTCCTTTGTTTGTCCGTTTTTGCGAGCGAGCACATAGACCTTGCAAAATCTCCCATCAACATCTACGCCAATAAACGCAGTCGAAAAAAAGGGGCGAAGAAAAGATGATAAGCCCAAAATACCTACCTCACTTACTTACAAAGTTATTGTATAAAATTTCTACCCCTTAACACATAAAAATATCGTTCCTTTATTATGCCTATTTGGGCAAAAATCACGCATTTAGGAGAAAAAATATCGAATAGAGCCAAAGCCCTTAATGTGCTCAATGCTCGTGATTTTAGCAATGTGAGAATCACTCACAATGCCTCCTAACGCAAATGTATTCTTTCGTGCTTGAGTATGCAAGGAGCGCAAAGATTCTATACCTAATGGGGCGGGTTTGTTTGGCGTGGGGAAAATAGGGCTTAGCGTGCAATAATGCGCACCACTTCGCAACGCCCCATATACCTCATCAACACTATGCGCGCTAAATCCAATGATACCGCCATAATGACGCACAATAGAATCTATGCAAGTAAAATACGCACCTTTTAGGTGGATTCCATCAAAATGATGCAAAAGATGAGAATCTAAGATAGCTAATGGATTGGCGTTGTCAAAGGTGGCGTTTAGCACCACACGAATATCACGCTTTTTACACTGCAGGGCAAAATCCTTAGCCAAAGACATATCATCACACCGATACATAGCATAACGCACTTGATGGGAATCTAAGATAGCAGGGAGCTTTTTGGCGCAATCTCTTGAAACATAGTAGCTAGGCGTGATGAGCAAAGATTGCAACACGCCCATTAAATGCGCCTTATGCCCCAAGCCGATATATCTGCTTAATGGTCAGAATCTACCGCTACCGCTCCGCTAATATACACATAAGTGAGAATCATAAACACAAAGGCTTGCAAAAATGCCATAAAAGTCAAAATAGCAAATGGCAATGCAGGCACAACCCAAGGC
>CAKVEH010000053.1 GCA_934728205.1 uncultured Helicobacteraceae bacterium | reverse complement strand
ATGGCTCCGGATGCAGGATTCGAACCTGCGACCAAGCGGTTAACAGCCGCCTACTCTACCGCTGAGCTAATCCGGAACAAAAAAGAGTGAGATTATAGGCTAAATTTCTATAAAAGTCAAGGTGTTTAACTTTATTTAGGGCGTATAAGCCGTGCGTAATTATTCCGTAATTGCGGAATATACTTTGCTTTAAATTTGTCTCAAATATACACCAACTTACTACTTGGAATACAAAAGTGGATTTTTTAACTAATGCACGATTTGAGAATCTAACACCAAATATCGCTTTAGATTCCACACTTAAAAAACTTTTAGAAAACGCACAAAAAAACCACATATACAATCTCTATGAACTACTCCTAAATCCACCAAAAAGCTATGAAAATAGGCAACTTTTGCCTCGTTTGTATAATGGTGCGCTTGGCACTCTTAATATACAAATAACACAAAGCACTAAAGGTGGCTTTGGTAAAAAAACTTTTTTGCGCGTAAGTGCGATTGCGAGTGATTTTAATCAGCCACTTTCGCTTATTATTTTTCACCCAAAGCCATTTATGAACGCGCAATTTAGCGAGGGGAAGCAATGTGTAATCTATGGCAAGGTTGAAGAAAAGCAAGGTTTTTTTTCAATCATTCAGCCACGCATAGTTACAGACTTTGGTGAAGTGGTGATGAAGTTTAAAACCACACCACAAAAAGCAAAAATTTTGCAAGCCCTTGCTAAATGTTTTATTAGTGAGAAAAACCTCATCTCTTGTGGGATTAACCCTCCATACACACAGAGAATCTGTGAGATTTTTACTCCAAGTGATATGTTTGTCCAGCAGTTTAAAAGTAATGGTGGGCTTTTTGGAGAATATTTAGATTCTATAAAATTAAGCGAAATTATCTATTATACCTTGCGTTTGCGTAAGAAAAAACTTCATTGTAACGCAAATTTCCTCTGCAATGGGCAGTATCAAAGTTTCATTCAATCTCTCCCTTTCACGCTCACAAATGGACAACAACAAGCAATCCAAGCTATCGCACACGATTTGGCTCAACCAAAGGCTTGCAGACGCCTTATAATGGGAGATGTAGGCTGTGGAAAAACTATTGTTATCTTAAGTGCCGTAATGATGGCATATCCTAAAAAAAGCATTCTAATGGCACCAACAAGCATTTTGGCAAAGCAACTCTACAATGAGGCAAAAAGACTCTTGCCAAATAGCGTAAATATCGCGCTTGTAACTGCACAAACCAAAGAGGGGAAAAAAGACGCAAAAATAAGCAAGCAAGAAAATAATGAAATGCTTTCGCTTTTTACACAAGAAGATTCCAATCAAGCACATTTTATCATTGGCACACAGGCGATTTTATATAGAGAATTTGATTTTGCTAATTTTGCATTAGTGATGAGTGATGAGCAGCACCGCTTTGGCACAAAGCAACGACATACACTAGAAAAAATGTTTAGTGGAGAGGATTACGCACAAAATGCTACGCGTCCGCATTCTTTGCAATTTTCAGCCACACCAATCCCACGCACAATGGCTATGATAAATGCGCAATTTATCGATTTTAGCACCATTAAAGATTTACCATTTAAAAAAGACATTCAATCAACAATCATCACAAAAGCGCACTTTAGCACACTTATCGCGCATTTGAAAGCAGAAATAACAAAAGGCAATCAAGCACTTATCATCTATCCGCTAGTAGAGGAAAGTGAACATATTGATTATCTTTCACTCTCGCAAGGACAAGACTTTTGGCGCAAACATTTTGATGGAGTGTTTGTAACTTCAGGCAAGGACAAACAAAAAGAAGAAGTGCTCGAAAACTTTGCTAAAAACGGCACTATATTGCTTGCAACCACGGTAGTAGAAGTGGGAATCTCACTGCCAAAGCTAAGCACCATCGTCATCGTAGCACCAGAGCGTCTTGGATTAGCGACATTACACCAACTACGCGGGCGAGTGAGCCGTAATGGCTTGAAAGGCTATTGTTTTTTATACACCAATTCAAACAATACCGAGCGATTAGAGCGATTTTGCCAAACACTCAATGGCTTTGAAATCGCCGAGTTAGACTTGCAATATCGCAATAGCGGAGATTTGCTAAGCGGGCAAAGACAAAGTGGCGAGGAATTTAGTTTCTTTAATATGCAAAGTGATGAGCGCATTTTACGCATAGCTTGTGAATTGAAGTAAATTTATAGAATCTTTAAGCCTCTTTTTGTTACAATCGCAAAAATATTACACTTTATTACAAGACAAAGGTTATGCGATGATAGATTCTATATTTGAGGTGTTTAAAGAGTGTGCGTGTGTGATTGATACAATGCTAAAAAACCCATCTACAAAGTATCTTAGCTCTCAAAACTCTAGTGGCGATACGCAATTAGAAGTCGATGTGGAAGCAGACAAACTCATCGAAAAAAAACTTTTAGCACTAGATTGTATAAAAGCCGTATGTAGCGAAGAAAAGCAAGAAATCGTGCATAAAGACCCACTCAAGCAAGCCATAGAGGCAAATGCTAATGCCTCGCTAGATTCCATTACATTAGGCAAGTCAAAAAGCACTAATGGCACGGCACATCTTAGTGTAGCCTATGACCCACTTGATGGCTCTTCGCTTATTGATAGTAATTTAAGCGTTGGAAGCATTTTTGGAATCTATGATGGTTGCTTGTGTGCTAGTGGCTTAGTAGCAAGTGGCTATATCCTTTATGGTCCGCGATTAGAAGCCGTCTTTGCCAAAGATAAAGTAGTGCATTATCGCCATAATGGAAAAATCTGGGAAAAGTTAGGCGAGCTAAAATTACAAAACAAAGGCAAAATCAACGCACCCGGTGGCACGCAACAACATTGGAGTGAAAAACATAGAGCACTTATTGCCTCTCTTTTCTCTCAAGGGTATCGCTTGCGCTACTCTGGCGGTATGGTGCCTGATTTACATCAGATTCTCATTAAAGGTGGCGGGCTTTTTAGCTATCCTGCGACAAATGACGCGCCTAAAGGAAAGCTACGCAAGCTCTTTGAAGTTTTCCCTTTTGCTTTTATTTATGAAAAAGCTGGTGGTGAAGCACTTACAGCCACTAATAATGGTGGCACAAAGAGAATCTTAGAGCTTGAAGTAGAGCACATCCACGACACTACAGCGTGCTTTTTAGGAAGTAAAGAAGAAATCACTCAAGTAAAACAAACTTACAACGATAAGGAGTGGTAAATGCAAGAGATTCAAAGCAACGCCTTGCAAGATAAAGATATGTTTGCAATCAATTTGGAAAAAAAAATCGCTAGTTTGCAATCTTGCCAAAGCGAGCATAATGTAGATTCTTGTATGCCTTGCGAAAAATTCATAGGTTGTCCTAAACGCACCGAATATGTCAAAGCCGTGTATGATAGTATGAATAAAGGGCAAGATGGAAGTTTTGATTTTAATTAAAGGATTGTAATGAAAAGCTATATCACCACACCAATTTATTATGTAAATGACATAGCCCATATTGGGCACGCCTACACGACTATCCTGTGTGATATGTTAAAAAAATACAAAACCCTGCACGGCGAAAATGTGTTTTTGCTTACAGGCACAGATGAGCACGGACAAAAGATAGAGCAATCAGCTAAAAAGCATAATCTCGCACCACAAGAATATGTGGATTCCATAAGCAAGGAGTTTTATACCCTTTGGCGTGAGTTAGAAATAAGTTTTGATTACTTCGTGCGCACCACAGATTCTAAGCATTGTCTTGCCGTGCAAAAAGCCTTTGAAAAAATGTATCAAAAAGGCGACATCTACAAAGGAGAATATGAGGGCTGGTATTGCGTTTCGTGTGAGACACACTTCACTAAGCACCAAGTCATCGAGCAAAAATGCCCAGATTGTGGCAAGCCAACAACCATAATCAAAGAGGAAAGCTACTTTTTTGCCCTTAGTAAATACCAAGACCGCCTTTTGCAATGGTATGCAAACAATGCAGATTCTATCGCACCAAAGTATCGCCTTAATGAAGTAGTGAAATTTGTAGAATCTGGGTTGGTTGATTTGTCTATCACGCGCACAAGTTTTGATTGGGGGATAAAGCTCCCACCAAGTATCAATGATAATGCGCACATTATGTATGTGTGGCTTGATGCGCTCCTTAGCTATATCAGTGCGATTGGCTATGGAAGCGAGGATTTTAAAAAAGAATTATGGGATAATGCTATACATATCGTGGGTAAAGATATTTTGCGATTCCATACTATTTATTGGTTGGCATTTTTGATGAGCTTAGAGCTCCCATTACCAAAGAGAATCTACGCGCACGGCTGGTGGACCGTGGAGGGTGTGAAAATGAGTAAAAGCATTGGTAATGTCATCAATCCGCGCGATATGATAAATGCCTATGGGTTGGAATCTGTGCGCTATTTTTTGGTGCGTGAAGTGCCTTTTGGGCAAGATGGTGATTTTAGCCAAAGGGCGATGATTGAGCGTATAAACTCTGATTTGAGTAATGACATAGGCAATTTACTCAATCGCCTTATTGGTATGAGCGAAAAATATTTCGCCCTTAACCTTACAAGCACTGCGATACAAGAACTCTACCCAAAAGAGTGTAAAAAAATCGCCCAAACCCTAGAACAATATGAAAATTTTATGAGTCAAATGCAGCCACACAAAGCCCTTGAATCGCTTTGGGAAATCTTAAGTCTTGGAAATAGTGTAATTAGCCTCTATGAGCCGTGGAAAATGATGAAAGACAATCAATCCCATAAAGTGCAAGCACTGCTTGTCTTGCTTAGCAATATCTTATTTAAAGTCGCGCTATGTCTCTATCCTGTAATGCCAAAAAGTGCGCAAAAAATTGCTAACGCGCTTAATATGGATATTAACGCACAAAATTTTACGAGTTTTGTCCTGCAAAGTGAGCTTATCAATACAATCACTATCACTAAAATCCCACCGCTCTTCCCTAGAATCGAAGCAAAAGACCAAGAATCTAACGCTAAAAGTGCCAGAGATTCCAAACATTCGCAATCTCAAAGCCCAGACACACACAACCTCATCAGTATCGAGGAATTTAAAAAATTTGATATTCGCATAGGCGAAGTGCTAGAGTGTGAGCGCGTAGAAAAAAGCGAAAAACTCTTAAAATTCCTCATTGACTTGGGCGAGGAAAAACCACGCCAGATTCTCAGTGGAATTGCAAAATTTTATGAACCACAAAGCCTCATTGGCAAACAAGTATGCGTGGTTGCAAACCTTAAACCCGCCAAACTTATGGGGCTACTAAGCGAAGGAATGATTTTAAGTTGTGGAGATGAGGGTGGATTAAGCCTGCTTGGGATAGAATCTGTGCGTAAAAATGGGAGTAAAATCTCATAAATGGCGACATTTGCCACCCTTTTAGAAAAGCTCCGCTCCGCTCCTATGCAAAAAGAGGTATTTAAGCAATATGTAGCGCAATGTGCTGGTTTGCTTAGCGATGTGGATACGCAATTAGAAATCCTCAAAACCTATGGATTTCCATTTGTTGAGCTTGATGATAGTTTTGCGCTTGGCACGCGCTTTATACATTGGCGTGAGGCGAAATTTTGCTTTGTGGATATTGAGACCACAGGTGCGAAACCAAAAGATTCTCAAATTATCGAAATTGGCGCGATACAATACCAAGACGGCGTGATTATCGATACATTTGAAAGTTATGTCTATGCGCCTATCGTGCCAGATGAGATTAGCACGCTCACAGGCATTTATGCCAAAGACTTAGCAAACGCCCCAAGTCAAAAAGAAGTGTTGGGGAAATTTCGACTTTTTTTGCAAGATTGTATTTTTGTCGCGCATAATGTGGAGTTTGATTACAACTTTTTGGACTTTAGCTTTCAGCAACACGCAATCGCAGGATTATTATGCCCTAGACTTTGCACCATTGATTTAGCAAAGCAATGTATCCTCTCTCCGCGCTATTCGCTTAGTTTTTTAAACACTTTTTTGGGAATCAACACACCAACAAGCCACCGCGCTTATGCTGACGCACTCACTGCGCTCGAAGTGTTTAAAATTGCTTCTTTGTGCATTCCAGATTCTATCCAAAGCGTGCAAGATTTAATTGATTTTAGTAAGATTGGTAGAGTGTTTAGCCCACAAAAATAGGAGTTATTATGGAAGCAAAAGTCCAGCTTTTCCAAATGCAAAATTATCTTTTTCCGCTTATGTCGGTGGCAGTATTTGCGTTGCTACATTTTTATATTTATAAAGCCCTTTTAAAGTCTTTTGCCACAACCACACTTTTTAAGGTATTTTGGCTTGTGTTTATTTGGTTTAATTTTTTTGGTTGTGCGGTGTATTTCGCACTCCTGCATAAAGACCCGAGCTCTCAAGCCTTATTTTTACTCCTCTCTCTTAGTATTGGTGTTGCCTTTTGTCTCACTATTATCACACTTATATATCAAATCTGCTCGCTTTTCATCTACACGATAAAGGACAAATCAAAGCGCGCAACAATGCGCTACAATCTCAAGCGTGCGTGTGGAATCTTGGCTATCGTATTTATCATCATTGGGCTTATTGGTGGAGCGAAAGAGCCTGTGGTGTATGAAGTGCCATTTGTCATAAATGGATTAAAACAACCACTTAAAGCCGTGCAACTCAGCGATGTGCATATTGGTGGGCTAATGGATTCTACGCGTGTGCGCTCAATAGTGGAACGCGTGAATGCGTTGCAACCTGATATAATTTTTTTGACAGGGGATATTATTGATTCTAAACTTAGCTTAGTAGAGAGTGCTGTAAATGAACTTGGGAATCTGCAAGCACAATATGGCGTGTATTACGCACTAGGGAATCACGAATATTTCCACGATTTGCAAAACATTATCGCCAAACTACAAGGTTTGGGATTTCATCTGCTTATCAATGAGAGTGAGACTATACACGCTGGCAGCAATGAGATTGTTATCGCTGGTATTGCTGATTTGGTAGGCACAAGAGAGGCTTTCACCCCTTATAATCTCCCACCAAAACTTAAAGAAACGCTTGAGTTAAGCCATTGCCCGCAAAATGCAATGCACGAGGCAAATCAATGCGCACCCATAATCCTACTCTCTCATCAACCAAAAATAATTGAGGAATTTTTAACCCTTGAGAAGCAACACCCAGAACTCACGCAAAATGTCGCGCTTATCCTTAGCGGGCATACGCACGGAGGGCAGATTTTTCCATTTTCATTGCTTGTGTTGCTTCAACAGCCCTACCTCAAAGGCTTAGCTAAAATCAACCAAAACACTTCGCTCTATATCAATCAAGGGACGGGCTATTGGGGACCGCCTATGCGCGTGCTAAGCGAGAGTGAAATCACGCTCTTTCATTTCTTACCTAAAGAGCAACAATGACACAAATCCTGCGAAAACTTGCTCTCTATTTTGGATTATTAGCAGTCCTTATGCTGTGGGGCTGCGCTGGGAGCAAGCCTATTGATTTATACACAAGGCATTATCAACCTCTCATCTCGGAGAAAAAAATCAAAAAACTCAAAGACAATGCAAGCTATCCCAATAAGCTAGATTCTCAAATTGGATTAAATGTTTTACAAGCACAAGCACTTCATAACTCCCTCATCAACATTTATGGCTGTGTGTGCATAGGAAGCACTGAATTCCAAAGAATGGAGCGACTAAACTTCATCACAAACCATATAGAATCTCCAAGACAACTCGCCCAAAAAGTCGGCGCAAACTACTATATCACTTATGGTGAATATGTCTCTAGGAGCACTTCTGCAAGTGGCAATATCCCACGCAATGGCGCGCTATTTTATCTCTGTCCATAACAATTCTCCATACAAAATCCACGCCTTAAAACCTAAGAATCACCACGCATAAATCCCTAAATCCCAAACCGCACCTTTTATGATGACTGAAGATTCACCTATTCGCTCTTTTATATTTCATTTAAGCAAAGTTTAAGTAGGGGGGGGGGGGGGTAGAATTGCTTAAATTTTTCATTCAAGGAGGATTTGCAATGGCAAACACACAAGCAAGTATTGACATACTGATACCACACACCATTCACTACACAAAGGTAGAAAACCAAAAAGAATCGTTTAGAGAATTTTTACGCAGTGCTGATGGCATAGAGTTTCGCAAAGATACTAAAGACAAAGAACATTCTGTAAGTAGCTATATTTCTAACCTTGAGAGATTTAGCAAAATGATCGCTCAACAATCTAACACAAAAAACTTTGATTTGTTTTGTTTTTGTGGTGCAAGTGAGGACATAGACAAAATCTTTGAATATAGCAAAAGGTTTTTTGAGGACAGCCCAAGTTATATTAACGACTGCCATAGTGCCATAGAGCAGTATAAAAAGTTTAACTCTCAAATGTTGGCTAATAAGGAGCAAAAATGACACGACATATAATATTTGGGATAATTTTTGTTAGTATGGGATTTTGGT
>CAKVEH010000052.1 GCA_934728205.1 uncultured Helicobacteraceae bacterium | reverse complement strand
ATTTGGCACAGGAGATAGACCACTTTTTGCTGATAGGAGGGCGATGAAGCCCGATGACTTAATCACGGTGATTATCAGTGAAAACGCGAATGCAAACTTTAGTGCCAATAAGACTTATAATGGCACAAGCGGTGGGAATATCACTCCTCCAATTTTGCAGTATGGCGGGCAAGATGAGGAACAGCAACAAATCACCCAAGAGCTCAATAACCAAACTGCTTACACGCTTACTAAATCAAACAATACGACAAACTTCAATGGCGGTGGGAATCAAAGCCATACAGATTCTATCAATGCCACCATTACAGCAAGGATTATCAAAGTGCTTGAGAATGGCAACTATTTCATCGCTGGGCAAAAAGAAATCCTTGTCGATGGCGAAAAGCAAATAATCCAAATAAGTGGCGTGGTGCGCCCTTATGATGTGGAGAAAAACAACACCGTGCAAAGCAAATACCTAGCAGACGCTAAAATTGCCTATCATTCCGTAGGACCAATCAGCCAAACACGAAGCAAAAAGCCTATCAATGACGGGATTGAGAGCTTCTATCCATTTTGATGTTTTAAAGTGGGCGATTGCACTCTAAAAATATCAAACACTTAAAGAATCTAAAAAATGAAAACAATCGCACTTATCCCCGCAAGAAGTGGCTCTAAGAGAATCCCACACAAAAATATCAAGCATTTTTTTGGCAAGCCAATTATTGCTTACCCCATAGAGAACGCCCACAAAAGCGGGATTTTTGATGAAGTGGTGGTAAGCACAGATTGTGAGCAAATCGCTAGCATAGCAAGGGAGCTTGGGGCGAGCGTGCCATTTATGCGTCCCAAAGATTTAAGTGATGATAGCACGCCCACGATTCCTGTCGTGGCACACGCAGCGAGGGAGCTCAACCTTTTGGCTAATGATAGAATCTGTTGCATTTATCCTGCTACGCCACTTTTGCAAAGCAATCATTTGCTCCAAGCCAAAGAATTGCTTGATGCCAATCTAAATGCGCTGTATGTTTTTGGTGCGTTGCAATATGAGTGTAATCCTTTGCGTGCTTTTAAGCTTGCGCAATCAAGCACAGAGCAAGGCATTTTTGCTGGGCGACCTACAATGCTTTTTGAGCGATTTCATTCCACACGCTCACAGGATTTAGAGCCCATTTTCCACGATAGCGGGCAGTTTTATTTTGGTAAAGCTCAAGCGTTTATAGAGCAACAGCCCATTTTTGCTCCACATTCGCTCGCATTGATTATAGAATCTCAATATGCCATAGACATTGATACACAGCAAGATTGGGAGCGCGCGGAGTGGCAATACCGCATAAACAACAACCTATGAGATTCCTTGCTTTTTGTGATTATAGCCAGAGTGCGGGGTTAGGGCATTTGAGGCGGTGTGAAAAGCTCTTTTGCCTGCTTGATTCTTTGTGTGATTGTGAGTATAGCATTCTTAAAAACGCCACGATAGCACATATAAAAAACCTTGTGGGGCAGTCTTTTGATGGGATTATCGTTGATAGTTATGCTTTTACTCGCGCGCATTATGATTTACTCGCGCGCTTCAATGTCGCGCTTTTGTGCTTTGATGATGAAAATCGCGGTGTCTATCCCGCTGGGAGCTTTGTGCTTAATGGTGCGCCAAACGCGCATTTGCTTTATCCACAATGCCAAACGCCACATTCCTTAAACACAGATTCTGCTCCCACGCATTGCATTAGAGAATCTAAAGGTGTGCATTATGCTTTAGGATTACCCTACGCGCTTACCTCACCACATTTCACGCCAAAGCCCACCCACAAAGAACAAATCCAAGACATTTTTATAAACTTTGGTGGCGCAGATTCTCTAAATTTTAGCGCGCAGGTGCTAGAGTGTATCCCGCGACACTACCACGTTCATCTTGTGCTAGGCTCGCTTTATCCTCACACACTCCAACCAAAAGACAATGTAACGCTCTATCACAATCAAAACGCACACGAACTAAACGCGCTTATCACGCGATGTGATATAGCCATAAGTGCTGGAGGGGGAATGCTCTTAGAGCTCGCACAAAGCCAAATGCCAACTATTATGTTTGCAACAGCATCAAACCAAGCCTTTCAAGTCGCGCAATTTAAAGAATTAGATGCGTTTATAGAGGCAAAGGACTTCACCCAAATCCCAGAGCTTTTGTCCTCCCTCGCTCCGCAATGCGTGCGTCAAAGCAAAGCAGATATATTAGCACAACTCCCGCTTGGAGTGCATTTAGCCCCAGCGTTAAAGCAAATATTTAGATTGTAGATTTATAATGGCAAAATACGGCTTATATTTTAATCCAAAGGTGTAGAGGTGATGAATTATAATGTGAATGGTTTTGAAGCGCGTGATTTTACGCAATGCGATAAGGAATTGTTGCTAGAAATCTTGCGTATTCGTAATGACCCGCAAGTCGCTCAATGGATGTATAGCCAGAATATTAACCAAAATGCGCATTTTGAGTTTGTTGGCGGATTACTAAAAGAGCAAAGCGAGCGGTATTTTGTGATTTTAAAAGATGAGCAAATCTATGGCGTTGGCTCTTTAACGCGTTTGCATATCACGCACAAGCACGGTCATCTTGGAATCTACACCAACAAATCACTAAAAGTCCCAAACAAAGGCAAGCAGATTCTAAAAATTATCGAGCATATCGCTTTTGTCGAGTTTGGTTTGCATAGTATTTTTTTAGAAGTGATGAGTGAGAATGTCCGCGCATTGAAGTTTTATGAGAAATATGGCTATGAGGAATGCGGGTTTTTGCGTGATTATGTGTATAGAGATTCGCATTATTGCGATGTGGTGGTGATGAGCAAGAAAAATCCCACAGAGGCAAAAGAGCAAGATGTGTTAAAAAGTTTTGCTACTTCTACTAGCGACTGCCACGCTAGTGATTGCTTGCCACGCCCGCTTATTGTCGCAGAGCTTAGCGCAAATCACGGCGGGAGTTTAGCAGTGGCAAAAGATTCTCTGCGTGCCATTGCTAAGAGTGGCGCGGACGCTGTGAAGCTCCAAACATACACGCCCGATTGCCTTACGCTAGATTGTGATAATGAATACTTCCGCATTAAAGGGACTTTGTGGGATAATATGAATCTCTATGAGCTCTACAAGCAAGCACAAACACCATTTAGCTGGCATAAAGAGCTCTTTGCGCTTGGGAGGGAGCTTGGTTTGGTGGTGTTTAGCTCGCCATTTTCTGCAAAAGGCGTGGAATTTTTAGAATCTCTAGGCTGTCCAATGTATAAAATAGCGAGTTTTGAAGTGCTTGATTTGGAGCTTGTCGAGTGCGTGGCAAAGTGTGGCAAGCCCGTGATTCTCTCTGCTGGCATTGCGAGTGATGATGAGTTGGGCGAGGCGGTGGAGATTTGTAAGAGCAATGGCGTGCGCGATATAACGCTTCTTTTATGCACAAGTAGTTACCCTGCAAGTTTGGAATCTTTAGAGCTTTACAAAATGCCATTGCTTGGGGAGAAGTTTGGCGTGAAGTTTGGGCTTTCTGACCATACCATTGGCACGCTTGCGCCTACGCTTGCTACTGCGCTTGGGGCGAGTATGATAGAGAAGCATTTTATTTTGGATTCTGCTATTAAAAGTGCCGATAGCGCGTTTAGTTTAGATTCTAATGGATTTAGCGAGCTTGTGGAGCAAGTAAGGCACGCAAAGATTGCATTAGGCAATGTTCCATATAAAGATAATGCCATCAACAATGTATCCACTGCACCAAAAAGTAACACACAAAAATGCGGGCGAGAGTTTGCGCGAAGTATCTGGGTGGCAAAGAACATTAAAAAAGGCGAAGTGTTTAGCAGGGAAAATATCAAAGTCCTGCGTCCTAATGGTGAAATACACCCAAGAGAATACAAGCATATTTTGGGTAAAAAGGCAGCCAAAGATTTAGTGTTTGGCACGCCATTACGGCACGAAAATATACAAAAATGGGTAAAAACTTGCGCATTTGAGGTGAAAAATTTATAAAAATCACACAAAAACGCTTATAATCCTTGACTTTATGTAAAAAAGCCTATACAATGCACGGCGTTTTCAAATTCATTCTAAGGAGTAAGCTATGAATAAAGCTGATTTTGTAGAGTTGGTAAAAACTGCTGGTAAGTTTGAGACCAAAAAAGATGCGGAAAGAGCAGTAAATGCTTTCACAGATGCGGTAACTAAAGCACTTGCTAAAAAGGATAGTGTTGAACTTGTAGGATTTGGTAAATTTGAAACTGCAATCCAAAAAGCAAAAACAGGTAAAGTTCCCGGAACAAACAAAACTTATAGCACAAAGGAAAAAAGAGTGCCTAAGTTTAGACCGGGTAAAGGTCTTAAAGACACTGTTGCTAAAAAGTAACTGCATAGATTCTAAAGATGGGGTTTCCATCTTTAGGTCGCAATCCCCATTTAACCCCCATTAATTCCCCCAATTTTTGAGATTATGAGAATCTTCGCTTAAGTGTTTTTACATTTTTGAGGACAAATAAAGATAATTAAGAGGTTTGGGAGTAGCCCTCTTAAGCAGAGCTTGCGACTAAGCCACAAGCTAGCCTAAAATAGCGAAGTCCCAAAATCCTTACGCGTTAGAATTGATACGCATATCCAACGGTAAGCAAGATATTTCTTGCGGAGTATGTTTTCGTGGTATTAGTAGCACCTAGTCGCTCGCTCGCAGCGATACTAGAGCCACGCACATTCACACTTACTGTATGATGAGTATCTAGTGCCACCTCAAAGCCAATATTCACAGGGAGGATAAATCCACTTCCTTTAGGCTCAGTAATGAGCGTGGTGGCATTAGGATTAGTAGTAGCAATGTTGCTTGATTCTATTGAAGCATTATGTGCATAACCCACACCCAAACCAGCATAGATACCAAACTTTCTGCCAAGTTTCCAAATCGCCTCTGCGTTAAAGGCAGTTTGGTGTGAATAGTATTCGCCATCGCTTGAGTAGTGGTAGCTTACATAGCCTCGCAAGCCTGTGCGCTTTTTCTCACCAAAGAATCCTATAACACCAGCTTTCCCACCGACTACGCCATAAGGCACGCGGAAATCACTCGTTGTCGCACCGTTAGTAGCGTTAGAAGTAGTGCCTAAAAGTGCGGCTGCATAGCCGATTTCACCACCGATAAAAAGCGATAGCTTTGATTCTTGCTCTGCTTTTATATTTTCATTAAATGCCTCTCTATCATCATCAGCATAAACAGCCCCCCCCCCCCATAGTAGCAATGAGGCTACCAAAAGGTTAGAAAAGATTCTCATCTTTGCCTCCTTACAAAAATTTAGTCTATTTTAAACATTTTTTAAGCTACAAAGTGCCTAAGCGTGTATAAAACAGCCTTTGAGACAAAAGCAAATGTAATGCCAAGTTTGGATTTACTCTTTTATAATCGTGTGAAATACTAAGGTTGGGTGATATTATGGCTTTTGACTAAGATTGAGCAGCCAATCTTTGTTTGCTTCTAGGCTGTCTTTTTGCAAGATACTATCACGCAAGCCCAAAAGCTCTTCAAAGCTAAGAGTTGCCATTATTTGTGTGCTTAGAGTGGTTTGGCTAAGTGCGCTAGAGCGTGCGGGTGCGTCTTTGTGAGAGCCCACGCCATTAAGGAGATTCTCAATTTCGCTTATCAATTCGCGCTTGCTAATAATCTCGCCATTTGAGCTAATGTGCGGTGCGTCTAAATCCATAAACCCTCCTTAATAAATTATGGAATCTCTATTGCATTTTTTAGCCTTGCTAGCTCCGCGTCAATGCTTTGGCTAAAGGGCTCATAGTAATTTTGCTCTAATGGGAGCTTTTCGCGCATTTGCGTTAAAATATCTGCATAATCGCTTAGCAATAATTCGCCTTTTACAATAAGGAATTTTAAATACACCCAATAAGTGTTGAGCACATCGCTTTGACAATAGCTCTCAATTTGCTCTAGGGCGAGCTTTTTGGCATTTGGCGTATTTTCACTTCCATAAAAAATCTCAAAAACTTGCGAGCCCTGCATATCAAACTTCCCCACGATTTTACACATTTGGCACAGTGTATCGAGATTGAGCGCACGCACACTGCCAAAATTCCCCAAACTCTCAAGCAAATCGGTGTGAAACCGCTCGCTATATCGCGAGCGATAATTTTCCCACTTATCTTTATTAAATTGCGGATTGTGCTTTTCAAAATACGCACTTGCTTCGATATTATAGCGCATAGCGCGCAAGGTGAGCGCGATTAAGTCAAATCCGCGCCCATTAAAGCTCACTAACGCAGGCTGGTGTTTATTAAAAAACTTCCAAAATTCGCGCAAGAGATTCTCTTCAAATCTATCAAGTGTGTTGGTGAAATCTTGCGCACAAGATGGTGTATTTTGAGAATCTAAGCTTGCTAAAAACTCCTCTTTTGCGTTTTTGCCAAAGCTCCCCACACGATTAAAGTGTCCAAATTCATCGCACATCACGCACGCAATGCTAATAATGCGATGAAATGGCACAGGGAGGAATTCGCTTCCGCTTTTTTCCTTTTGTGTGTTAAAAGCCTGCTGGCAAATTTCTACTTCGCTCCCCGCAAAGCCATATTTATCACGCAATAAGTCAATATCAGGCACAGATTCTATATCAAAAACACACACCATTTAAGCCTCCTTAAATCCAATTCAAGTTACAATTACGCTTTATTTTACCAAAAAAGGAGAGCAAATGTATGCGTTATTAAGCGTGAGTGATAAAGATGGCATTATCGAGTTTGCACAGGGGTTAGTAAAGCTCAACTATACAATTTTAAGCACGGGCGGGACGCTTAAAGCTCTCCAAGAAAGCGGGATTAGCGCGATTGAAGTGAGCCAATACACAAATAGCAAAGAACTCTTTGATGGGAGAGTGAAGACTTTGCACCCTAAGATTCACGGCGGGATTTTATATCGGCGCGATAAGGATTCTCATTGTGCCCAAGCAGAGCAAAATGGCATAGAATCTATACAGCTTGTATGTGTGAATCTCTATCCATTTAAGCAAACCACTAAGCGCACTAGTGATTTTGATGAAATCATTGAAAACATCGATATTGGCGGTCCTAGCCTTATCCGCGCCGCAGCAAAGAACTTCCAATCCGTGCTTGTGGTAACGCATAAGAGTGATTATGTGCGCGTGCTAGAGGCATTAAAGCACACCAAAGACACACTAGAATTTCGCCGTGAGCTAATGATAAAGGCATTTGAGCATACCGCGAGCTATGATGCGTTTATCGCGAATTATTTAAACGAGCGATTTTGTGCAGGATTTGGGGCAAAGAACTTCATCGTAGGCTCTAAAGTGTGTGAAACGCGCTATGGTGAGAATCCACACCAAAAAGGCGCGTTGTATGAATTTGATGACTTTTTTAGCACGCATTTTATGAGCAAAAAGGGCGAGGCGAGCTTCAATAATCTCACAGATATAAATAGTGCAGTAAATATCGCGAGCGCGTTTGGGGAGAAAAAGGCGGTGTGTATAGTCAAGCACGGCAATCCTTGCGGGTTTGCGTTAAAAGAGGATTTATTAGATTGCTATGTGAGTGCGTTGCGGTGTGATAGCATTAGCGCGTATGGTGGCGTGGTGGCAGTCAATGGCAGGGTAGAGAAGCCCCTCGCGCAAAAAATCAACGAGATTTTTATCGAGGTGCTTGTGTGCGCGGATATTAGCGATGAGGCATTAAGTGTGTTTGAAAATAAGAAGCGAATGAAAATCTTTACTTTGCGCGATGGAGATTCTCATATTTTGCCAAAAACACGCGATAATTATGACTTCAAGCACATTAGCGGAGGCTATGTCTATCAGCAAAGCGATAGTGTGAGGGCAAATGAAGTGGTAGATTCTGAGTTGATGACAAAAAATGGTGCAAGCAAGGCGCAACTTTTGGATTTGGAAATCGCGTATAAAATCGCTGCGCTCACTAAGTCAAATTGTGTCGCCTATGTCAAAGATGGCGCATTGCTCGCCATCGGTATGGGAATGACAAGTCGCGTAGATGCGGCGCGTGCTGCGATTGCTAAAGCAAAGGATATGGGATTAGATTTAAATGGTTGTGTGCTTGCAAGTGAGGCATTTTTCCCATTTAGGGATAGTATTGATATGGCACAAAGCGTAGGAGTGAGCGCGATAGTGCAGCCCGGGGGGAGCATACGCGATGATGAGGTAGTTAAAGCGTGCGATGAATTTGGCATAGCGATGTATTTCACACACACACGGCATTTTTTGCATTGATTGTTACAACCTTTTAAGTAAAAATTGATAATTTTTACCACTATAATAAAAATTTAAGTAAAAATACGCTATATTTCTGCACTTTTACAAGTCATTCTTATTATTGACTTAATAATAAAATAAAAGGAGTAGAAATGTTACATATACCCCCCCCCCCTAATCAAAAAAATCATATTGCTTATAGGTGCATTGTCCTTAAAACATAGTTTGGCTGATGAGAGCACAATGCAAGGCAATGAGCAAA
>CAKVEH010000051.1 GCA_934728205.1 uncultured Helicobacteraceae bacterium | reverse complement strand
CTATGCTTTGTAAGCACTCTTTAAGATAGCTTGCGACATTGTAAATAGGCACGATGATAGAAACAAGCGGAGTTTGCATTAAGATTCCTTTGTAAAATAAAATAATTATAGTGAAATTTTAGCACAATGTATTTGTGATTCTCCCATTTGGCAAGACACAAATATCTTTATATAGTGCATTGCGCACTACACGGATTTGAAATCCACTTGGCAATGGCGTTGGAATCTTCGCACAAAAGCCCCGCCCAAAAGAATCAAAATAGAGCCTCGCCGTATCACGCTCGATACAAACATTGGGCGCGTAAATTTGTAGATTCTCCACATTTATGCTCTCTGCTAACCGCGCTTCAAAAAGTGCGTTATTCTTGCATTCCGTAGAAATATTTGTGTTGTTATATCCACTTATGCACCGCGAGCTAAAGTCCTTAGCGATAATATCTCCCGCCATAGGACGAGAATCAAAATCCGTGCTCTTTGCCGCTCTTGGCGTATCGATAAACACAGAATAACTAAAAGTCGTATAAACTTGTCTGCCTAAATGAAGTTGAAACTGCCATAGTGCGTTTTTAGATTGAGAGAGGAGTCGCTCTTGGTGGATTGCTGGATAATTTTGAGCAAGAGTGTGTATGTGCGAAGTGTGTAAAAAATGGCGATTATCACTAAGTGCGAGAATCTGAGCGTGTTGAAGATGGTGATGGAGTGATTTTTGCGCGATAAGTAAGCTTTGGTTTTGGCTAGGCAAGGCAAAAGCATAAAAAATCGCACAAATACCAAACACAAAAGCAAATTCAAGTAAGTTCATTTGTCCCCCTTTTGCGTGCAACATCATTGCGTAGAATCAACAATCTCATACGCTATAATGATTCTCCCTAAGTATTCCACCGTGATTAGTCGCTCTAAGGCAACTTTATCCACGCTTGCCACATCAATAGCGCGTAAGATTCTTGGCGAGTCATTGCTAATGCCATAAAAGCGTAACTGCATACCAATGCGATATTCATCTGCTTGGATAGAATCAATACCTTTTCTCCGTAGTTTTTCAGCAATTTCTTTGCCATAATAATATGAATGCGCAAAATGTGTCTTCACAGGGAAAAGATATAAAAACTTGTTGCCATATAAAATCGCGCTTTGAGCGAATGTAAAAAACAAAACAATCACCAAGCGTGTAATATATGGGCGTCTAAAGAATCGCAATCGCACACGAATATCGCTCAGCATTTTTTTGATTGCCACAGGGATACAAAATGCTCCCAAAGGTAAAAATGTCTGTAAATCTACACTTTGGCGAATGGATAAAATGAGCACAAAGACGATTGCCACAAGGCTTATGATTCCCATTAAATCACTACCTCTGCGTAAAGAATCAATAAGCGCGTAAAGACTATATAACAAAAGTAATGGCGAAAACAAAAAAACAAGATTCCCTAAAGTTTCGACAAAGTGATTTTGCGGACGCCCGCCAATGCCAAGCTCAAAGATATTCATATTTACCCCAAAGCACATAAGAACAAAAAACATATACGAAGTGTTTTTATTTTTCATCGCGTAAAAAAATAAGCCCAAAAACAAAATACTAAAGCTTTGGTCGATAAAAATGCTAATAGCAGGCAAAAAATAGGCATTTTTCTTAAATCTCACCTGCCATAACACGCATAAAAGCGCGATAAAAATCACCAAGTTGCTTTTGGAAATCAAAATGGAGTTAAACATAAGTCCGGGCAAAAGCATAAAGGTTAGCGCGCAAAGCACACTGTCATAAGGTTTTTTAAAATAGCCCAAACAAATCACATAAAACAGCACCACATTGATACTATGTAAGCACAAAAACGGTGCACGCAGAGCAAAATCATCGCCACCAAAGTTTGTATGCGCAAATCTTGCTACCTTAAAAAGCACCTCATCGCTATAAAAAAGCCCAAATGCTTCCTTATGATGCACGCTAATTTCATTGATATTAAAGAGCAAACTTGCAATGTAGGCAAGCAAAATGCAAACAAAGACAATATGAGCTTTGATAGGACTTTGGGACAAAGTTGGCAAAGAAGCACTTGGCATATCACACCCATTAAATGTGGCGCAATAGTAATGCTAAAGCATTTTGCGCGCTAAGATATTGGATTTGTGCTCGAGAGAGATTCCCAAAGCTGCACTGCTCTATGATAGCACGCTCACCCTTTTGTTTCACGCCGATAAACACAAGTCCCACAGGTTTGTGCTCGCTCGCACTTGGTCCTGCCACACCACTTATAGCAAGCGCGAAATCCGCGCCACTCACGCGCAGGATTCCCTCACACATTTGTGCTACGACTATTTCACTTACCGCACCAAATTGCATTAAACTTTGGGAATCTACGCCTAAAACACGTTCTTTAATGTCGTTAGCATACGCGATGATTCCACAATCAAACACCGCCGATGCACCACTAATGCTTGTGAGCTGATGTGCTAAAAGTCCGCCTGTGCAACTCTCTGCGATACCTATTTTTTGCTTACTCTTGCTTAAATTGCACACTACTGCTTCGCCTAGATTCCCCATAATGAGCTTTTGTCCAAATATCTTGCAAACCTCATCAAAAAATCGCTCCACGCCTGTGCAATCCGTATCATCTTGCGCCACAGCATATAAAAGCAATGCGCAAGATTCCAAACGCACACCATACTTGCTCGCATAAGGAGAAAGGAGCAGCACACTATCTTCAACATCAAAACCAAGCAAAATAAACTGCCATTGTGTAGATTTCATACACCACCTTTATATCAAATACACAATTATGACAAAAAAACTAAAATTTGTGGTAGCATTATTGGTATATCAAATTACAAAAGGAGGCAGTAATGTCAAAAGACAAGCAATTGGTCATAAGGCCTGAGAACGAAAAAGATATACGAGATGTGTATCGTAAGAAAAATGGGCGAATGAAAGAGGAATTTTACCTTGATGAGCTAGAAAAGCTCCAAATTGAGCTTTGCAAACTCCAAAGCTGGGTAAATGAAAAAAAGAAAAAGATTGTCATCATCTTTGAAGGGCGCGATGCAGCTGGTAAAGGTGGCACAATCAAGGCATTAAGAGACCACCTAAATCCTAGAGGGTGCAGAATCGTAGCACTTCCTAAGCCAAGCGATAGAGAAGCCACAGAATGGTATTTCAAACGCTATATCTCTACGCTCCCAAGCGGTGGCGAGATTGTCTTTTATGATAGAAGTTGGTATAACCGCGCTGGAGTAGAGCGCGTAATGGGCTTTTGTAGCGTGGAGCAGTATAAAGAGTTTATTACACAAGTCTCAAACTTGGAGCAAATGCTCATAGCAAGCGGGACAATGATTTTTAAATATTTCCTAGATGTAGGTAAAGATGAGCAAAAACGCAGAATCTCTCGCCGTAAAACTGACCCACTACGAATGTGGAAGCTAAGTCCTGTCGATGATAAATCACTAGGGCTTTGGGACGAATATACAGAAGCATTTGAAAAAATGTTCGCACGCACACATACGCACTTTTGCCCTTGGGTGATTGTCAATACTAATGACAAAAAGCGCGCACGCATTAACATTGCTCGCGACCTTTTAAGCAAAATCGATTATGATGGCAAAGACCAAACAAGCGTTTGTATGCTCCCCGACCCACATATCGTATGGCAATATTCTGAATATCAACGACACAACAGCGACCCGACACAAGACATTCTCAAGCAAATAAAAGAGGAGAAAAAAGAGAGGGAAGCGCGAAAAGCAGAGAAAAAGCGCGAAGAAAGCAAAAAGCAAAAAGAAGTAAAAAAGGCAAGTGCTCCTGCACCGAAGCCAGCGACAACAGCAAAGCCATCTGCACAAAATCCAGCTCCAAAGCCTAAAGATTCAAACAACACACAATCTTAAGGCTTAGGCAGGGAATCCCCCTGCCTAACTTATATCCTCATAACTCTTAAAAAATTTCACAAAATTACAACATTATAAAGCATTAGTATGTCATTACGAGAGATTATGGTGTAAAATGAAGTATGTGTGGCGACCCCTGCAAGATTTGAACTTGCGTTCCCGCCTCGAAAGGGCGGTATCCTTGGCCTCTAGATGAAGGGGTCAAAAAACTATAAGCAATTTAGATTCACAAAATGGCAAATTCTTCAATATTTCTCCGCACATTTTATATGATTTTTGCCTTTATTACATTATAATTCAATGCCTCACAAAATTCAACCTAAAGGACACATTTATGAAAAGTTTGTATGTATTTCTCGCACTCACATTTGGAATGGCAACTCTTTTTGGTGCGGAAACACACGCACACCACGACAATCAACACGCACAAGATTCCACTCAAACAGAATCTAGTAAAATCATCGGTGCTATGCACGCTCCTATGCACGCACATAAGCCATCAAGCACAAAAAGCGTAGAGATTGACTTTTTAAGCGATATGATACCTCATCATCAAGGTGCGATTGATTCTGCTACTCTCTTGCTCCAAAAGCTAAAAAGTGGTAAAACAGCAATGCTCGCACAAAAAATCATCAAAGCTCAAGAGAGTGAAATTGCAGAGTTCAAAGAGTTAATCGCTAATAAAAGCATAACAACTACCAAAATTTCCTCAAAAGAGTATAAGGGCTTTGCTGAAAAAAATGCCAAAGCAATGGCTATGATGATGCACAGAATGGCGTTTAAAGAAAGTGGCAATATAGAGCGAGATTTCCTTGTAGCGATGATTGCACATCATCAAGGTGCGGTTGACGCTTCTACCATCGCGCTTGAATACACCAAGGATGAAAAAGTGCTCCAAATCGCACAAAAAATCATTGAAGACCAACAAAACGAAATAAGCACTATGCAAAAACTTATAGATGCTATTGACAAAAAGAAACGCAAATAACATTTCACTGTATTAAGAGGGCTGTTTGGATTCGTATCAATATGGCGAACTGCTAAAAACTTTGCAAAGCAAATACGCCACTATCGGCGAGATTATCAAGCCCTCTGCTTTGCAAGATGAGCTAGCCAAGCTAGAGGCGTTAGAATCTGCGCCAAGCTTCTGGGAAGACGCCAAAAAGGCGAGCGAAATATCCAAGCAAAAAACCAAAATCACCAAAACTCTCCAATCCTACACGCAATTAGGCAACAATCTAAACGATAGCACGGAGCTCTTTGAGCTAGCGAGCGCGCAGGGTGATAGCGATACACTAGAGTTGCTTTTCGCAGAATCTAGCGCGCTAGAATCCTCTGTGCTAAAAGCCGAGCTAGAGATTTTGCTAAACTCCCCAAATGACGCGCTAAACGCCATTATCACTATTCAGCCCGGAGCGGGCGGGACGGAGGCGCAGGATTGGGCGAGTATGCTCTATCGTATGTATCTGCGCTGGGCGGAGCGGCGAGGGTATAAAGTCGAGATTTTGGATTATCAAGACGGCGAGGAAGCGGGAATCAAGGGCGCGGCGTTTCTTATCAAAGGCGAAAATGCCTTTGGCTATGCAAAGGCGGAATCTGGCGTGCATAGGCTGGTGAGAATCTCGCCCTTTGATTCTAATGCTAATCGGCACACGAGCTTTGCAAGCGTGCAAGTAAGCCCTGAAATCAACGATGATATAATAATCGAGCTAGAAGAAAAGGATTATAGAATCGACACATATCGCGCAAGTGGTGCGGGCGGACAACATATCAACAAAACCGATTCTGCGATTCGCATCACGCATTTTCCAAGTGGCATAGTCGTGCAATGCCAAAACGATAGAAGTCAGCACAAAAACAAAGCCACCGCGCTAAAAATGCTCAAATCCAAACTCTATGAAATCGAGCAGACAAAGCAAAGAGAAAGTGCAAACACGGGAGAAAAAAGCGAAATCGGCTGGGGACATCAAATCCGCTCCTATGTGCTAGCCCCTTATCAGCAAGTCAAAGATTTGCGCTCAAACTATGCGACAAGCGATACAGCAGGGGTTTTGGACGGAGATATAGACGCCCTTATCGAATCAGTGCTAGTGATGAAGTAAGTTCAAGCAGTGGTGCCGAGGGTCGGACTTGAACCGACACAGGGTTGCCCCTACCAGATTTTGAGTCTGGCGCGTCTACCAATTTCACCACCCCGGCAATTAAAGCATAAAGATAGAATCTATGGTGCGCTGAGCGAGACTTGAACTCGCACGAGTTGCCTCACCACCCCCTCAAGATGGCGTGTCTACCAATTCCACCACCAGCGCGTAAAACAAATAGATTTTAAAACAAAAATAAAAAATGCCAGATTCTCAAAAATGACAAAGCATTGCAAAGAGAATCTAGCGCGAAATTCTATGATAAGAACGGATTGCTATAAAGCGCGATAATCGCCAAAACTAGCGTATAAATCACCTGTGCTTCGATAAGTGCAAGCGCGATAAACATCGTTCCTAGCAATTTACCGCTGATTCCGGGATTTCTCGCTGTCCCTGAGATTGTCGCTGCCGCTGCGTGCCCCATACCAATCGCACCACCAAGTGCCGCGATACCAACGCCAACTACAGCTCCAGCCGCAGAATATGACTTAATCATATCTACACCTAAATCTTGGGCAAATGCCACGCCGACCATACCAACAACTAAGAGCAATAAAGCTTTCATTGCATACTCCTTGTCAAGTTAATTTACTCAAAGCCATTTCGGATTACTCCCCTACTAAAACTTTGGCGTGTTTATTGTAGCAAGCCTTTTATAAAAGAATGTTTAAATGAACGATTTTTATGCGAAAATACTTCAAATCCACACACAACCAATCTCTCATCGCTAAATTTCACGCTAATTAAGCCATAAGTGTTGATATTGACCCTACCTTTATGCTACAATACGCCGATTTTAGTTTCAAAAAAAAGGAGAAAGAACTATGAGAAATATGAGCCTTGCCACTAAAATGGTGCTATTCATCAATGGTATTGTGTCTGTCTGCTTGATAATAATGGCGTTCATCATTTATCAACGCTCTGCTACTATACAAAATAACGAGAGCAACGCCCTTATCGCGAATATAGCAGAAAAATGGAGCTTTTATATACAAGGTGCGATGGGTGATGCGCTAGGTAGCATACGAACCGCCAGAGTGCCTATACAAGAATTGCTTATTACGACAAAAAATCAAAATGTGCTCGAAAAAATCATATTGGGTTCGCTAAACTCTAATGCCACAGCAAGCTGGACATATCTCTATCTAAAAGATACAAGTGCCTTAGGTGGTAGCATCAATAGTGCCAAACATCGCCTACCAAATGGAGAAATGCTCATCCTCGCAGAAGCACCAGAAAATGACCTCTCAGCAGAAGGAAAAATAGTCGATGCCGACCCGGTGATAACGGAGTTCAAGGGCGTGCAACTTGCCTTTGAGCGTAAGAAAATCTCTGTAAGCCCACCTAATCAAAAGACAATCAATGGCGTGCCAATGTATGGAATCTCTATCAATATCCCTGTGTGGGATTCTAGTAATTCTAAAGTTATCGGGGTTATCGGCGTGCTTGTGCGCACCAAAGAATTTAGACAATACATTATTGATAGGCTTCGTCACGGACATATCAAGGGTGCATTTCCATTCCTCCTCCAAGATGATGGGACAATCATCTTACACGAAAATGAAAGCATTCAAGGACAAAATCTCGTTGATGTGAATAAAGACTCAACTGTCGCCCCAATGCTTAAGGCTTCAAAAGAACACAGAAGTTATGTGGATATATATCGCACTACTCGAGGATTGGAAGGCTATGCTGCGTTGCGTTCCTTTGAGGTATTACCCGGTAGTGATGTGTATTGGAGTATGATTATCGCTGCTCCAGAAGATTCTGTGCTTGCCCCTGTGAGAAACCTGCGCAATATTATCGTGCTCTCAGCATTTATCTCGCTCCTTGTTATCGCGGCGATTATGCTTTGGTATGTGAGAAACAAAGTGGTGGCAAGGATTGGTAAAATTGGTCATTGCTTGCGCGATGTCTTTAAATACCTCAACTTTGAGACTTCTACCAAGCCTGCGTTGCTTAAAATTGTCGATGCCTCTGATGAACTCGGGCAAATGGGAGTAACGCTGAATGAAAATATCGAGCGCACCCAAAAATCCCTCGACCAAGATGCCAAACTCATAAAAGAAGTGCTCAATATGGTAGAAGAAGCCAAAAAGGGGCGATTTGGTGGCAAGATAGAGACTTCAAGTGGCAATCCTCAAACCAATAAGCTAAAAGATTCTCTTAATGAGATGAGTAACGCGCTCTATGAGCTTGTCGGTGGCAATTTGGAGAATCCATCAAAAATCTTTGCCTCTTATCAGCGAAACGACTTCACCCCAAGAATTGAGAATCCTCAAGGACTAGAAAAAGGCGTGAATCTATTAGGAGATTCTATCGTGCAAATGCTAAAAGATTCTGCGGAATTTGCTAAAGATTTAGGCGAGCAGAGCAAGATACTCGAAGAATCAATGTCGCGCTTAACCGAAGGCTCTCAAAAGCAAGCAAGCTCACTAGAGCAGAGTGCGGCTGCGGTAGAGGAGATTAGTAGCTCAATGCA
>CAKVEH010000050.1 GCA_934728205.1 uncultured Helicobacteraceae bacterium | reverse complement strand
AAAATTATTTCATCAAACTCACGCACCGATTCTAAACACTCTTTTAGCGTGGCTTGGGCGTTTTTTGCGATTATGCAAACGGAGATTTTAGCGGGGTTATTCATTGTGTGATTCCTACATTTGTGTTTGAGCGGTTTTTGCTTACATTGCTTTTAAACTGAATATCAATGCTACGCGTCTTTTTAGGCAAAGGAAATGGATAATCCTCAAGCGAGCGCAACACAGAATCAAGCGTGCTATCAAAGCTTTTATCTTGGCTATATCGCTTCACACTATAAGTCATTTTTCCTTTTTCGTTAATGTGGATAAGTGCCACGCCCACCAAATCGGGTGGCAAAAAGGTTTTGTTGCTGTCCCATTGCTTTTGGAAAATTTGTTGAATCTGTGCATAATACTCATCAAACTCGCCCTCATTGGAATCTTGGCTATTTGTGATAGCGATAGTATCCATTGCGTTTAGCCGCTCCTGTATATTTTTGCTTTGCTCGATGAGTTCTTGGAGCTTTTGGGTGTCGGTGTTTTGTGCCATTTTCTCTCTATTATCTGCGATTTCCTCGCTCTTTGGCTCGCTATCACTATCGATGTTTTCAAACATTTCATTCACGCCAAGCCCTTCAAGCGGATTATTTTTGGGGGTTTGTATTTGTGGTTGTGTCTCTTTGCTGATGTCAAGGTAGGCTTGGAGGTCGATAGATTCTATGGTTATGGCACTTTCACTTATAGAAGCGTATTTGGTAGGCACGATAACTAATCCAGCAAAAAGTCCAAAGGCAAGCAATGCCATTAGACAAAATGCAATCATTCCACTAGAAATAAAAAGCAAAAAGTCATCGCGCTCGCGCATTTCATACCTTCGCATCTACCCTCCTGTAACGAGCGAAACCCTCAAAAACCCAGCTTCTTTAATCACTTTTAATATACTCATCACTTCTTCATAACGCAAATTTTTATCCGCACGGATAAATACAGGGAGTGATTTATCAAGGCGAGCGGATTTAAGCGTGAAATTATCCGCAAAGCTAAAATAATCAAACACTTCATCACGCACAAAGATTTTTTTATCCACGGTGGCACGCACTTCGATGATAGAATCGCGCTCCAACTTTTTACTTTTGCTCCCGCGCGGTAGAGTGATGTCTTCTTGGTAAGTAACGGTGGGAATCCCAATCATCAAAATCGCCAAAAGCACAAGCATTACATCGACAAGTGGCGTGATATTAAGCTCTGGCTTATCATCTAATCCTAGTTCTTCTTCGCTCATTTGTATTCCTCACGCTATCGTTGCGCGCTTAGGATAAGGTTTATTTGCATTTGGATACATACGCTTAGATTGTAGGATTTGCGCTTTAGCAACAAGTAAAATGAATACGCAGGAATGGCTGTAAGAATCCCACAAGCCGTAGCCACAAGTGCCTTTGAAATAATAGGCGCGATAATATCAAAGCTCACTCCTCCACCGCTTAAATGCGAAAATGCCTCTAAAATCTCTACTACCGTGCCAAAAAGCCCGATAAATGGTGCGGTGGAGGCGATAATGCTAAGAATCACTAAGCCTTTTGTTGCTTGTTGAAGTGCGCGCGTTTTCCAAATGCTTAAAATATTAGAATCTAATCTAGTCGTATCGTAGTTTTGGGTGATGACTTGCAGGATTTTGCTCTGTGGCAGAGTGTGCGGGCTAGCGATGAGAATCTCTAGGTTGGTATTTTCGTTGTTTAGCCAATCATTGAGACTGAAGTTTTTATAAATATAAATCCATAGCGTGATAAAAAGATACACTGCTAGCCAAAAAATGACTATGAGCGTGGGAACAGAGCTTTTGGTAATAAACGAAACGAAAATATCCATTGACACTTCCTTAGTAAATGATACATTGCTATGTGGAATTATAGAATCTAAATTGTAATTTTAGCGTGATTTTATGGGATTTTGTGTGGGAAATGTGGAATCGTGCGCCAAATGGGAATCCTAAGGGATACCTTGTTCGTTTAATTTTCTATATTCTGCGCAACTCTCCTCGTAGCCACGATTTCCTAAATCACAACCCCTGCCATAATATTCTTTGGCTATACGCATATTTTGTTTAATCCCGGCTCCTCGTTGCCCAACTTCATACGCACTGCCTATACTAACACATCCGATAGTAGCTCCAGATTCACAGGAAAGTCTATATAATGAATGAGCTTTTTTAATGTCTTGCCGCACTCCAAGACCCATTGCATAATAAGAACCTAAGTAACCACAAGCGATACCTTTGGTTAATCCACTTGCTTTATTGCATACAATTTCATAATATTTCGCTCCATTAGGAGAATCTTTTTCAAAGATACCATATACTTGAGCCAAAAGCAAACAACTCGTATAAATGCCATTATCACAGGCTTTTTTCAAATATGGCTTTGCTGTTTTATATTCATCAGCAAGATAGTAGATTTGTCCTATAAGCTCACAAATTCCACTATCTCCAAAATCACAATGTTCTATGAATCTACTAAATAGTTTTTGTTGTGTGATTTCTTTACACATTGCTTTATCGCCAGCTATACATTTATTATAGCTTGACTCAAGGGTTTGTCGTTGTTTAATACGCGCAAGTATCCTTATCTCCCAAATCGCAAGCCTTTTTGGCAAATTTGTTTGCTAGATTTGCGTCTTGTTTTGTGTCTTTATCGCCAGAGTTATAGAGGTTTTCTAATGTGCCACAAGATTCCACAGAACCTATATAGCAAGAGTCTTCAAAGTATGCTAAGCCTTTTTTGGTATCTTTTACCACTCCCAAGCCATTGTAGTGCAAGATTCCAAGATACTTACAGCTAAAAGCCCTCATATCTGTATTTTTTGCTTTATCACAAGCACTTTCAAAATACTTTTTTGCTTCTTTGTATTCTTTTTTCTCATAGTGTTCTCCAGCCACTATGGCGCACGATTCATATTCTTTATTTTCACAACCTAGTTTTGCGTAATATTGGGCTTTTTGTTCGTTATCCTCATAATGATATATAGAGGATAAAATGAAGTAAGCACCAAGTTCTTTTGAAAACTCATCATATCCCGTGTTGATAGCTTTTTGGACAAATTCTATCGCTTCAGTATTACGCGAAATAAGTGAGTAAAAATACCCTATTTTTAAACACTCCTCTTTTTTGCACCCGAGTATCTTTTTTCGTGTCTTTGTATCTGTGGCAATAAGCGTATCAAGCATTTGTGCCATTTCCTTACACGCATTAGAATCGCCATCTTTAGTGCATTTTTCTAAAAGTTCATCGCTAATATTTTTAAAGATTTTTGTGTCTATTATCGGTAGTTTATGAAATCGCGCAATATTGCTCCACACTTCCACCCCTTTACCCAAATCACTCAAAGTGAGGAGAAACTCATATCCACCATTGCTTTTAGTGATTTTACCAGAGAGGGAGTAATCAGGGGCGAGCAATTCACCCTTTTCTTTAGTCGTGTAGGGGTTAAACTCCGCATTATCACGCAACTTGCGAGATTGTTTAATCATTGTGTCTATATTCGCGCCACTCCCGCCCACAGCACTACTAAAGGTAATTTTGTGGTTATGTGAGAGGGCGAGTTTGAGTTTGGCGATGAGTGATTGTATATCAATGGCTTCGCCTGTGTAGTTTATAATATCTGAAATGGCGATGACTTTTGGCTTTTTTAATCCCTCGCTAAATTTCTCTAGTGCATTGGCGTGGGATTGTATCATTGTGTCAATGGAATCTTGTGGGGTTTGTGGTGCATTGCACGCGCAAAATATACTAATACAACAAATGATTAAAAGCGTTAAAACGCGAGGGGGAGGTAATTTAAGCATTTCAAATCCTTAAACAAGACAAATTTGTTTAGCCACCTTTGCTTCTTTAAGTGTGTAAAAAGCAAGGCTTAGAGCTTGCTTTTTACGGTGTTTTCTATGCGTGAAACGACAGAAGCCATAGCCACAGTATCGCTACTTGCTTCCTCTAAGAGCTTTTTAGCATCTTCAATCGCACTGGCAATCTTATCTTGCGTGTTTCCACTGATAGAGACAGCACCATCAGCGATGATATTCACTTTTTGTGGAGAGACTTCTGCATAGCCCCAATTTATGGCTATAAGCTCTGTCTTGCCATTTGCTCTCTCTAGCTCTACGACACCTGTTTTAAGCGTAGAGAGTAAATTGCAGTGTCCGGGATATACGCCAAATTCGCCTTGAGAGCCCGGCATCACCACCCACGCTACCTTGCCATCATAAATCTTACCATAGGGCGTGATGATACTTAATTCCAAATGTTCCATAGCTTTGCCTTTATGCTTTGAGTTTCTCTGCTTTTTCTAGCACTTCACCAATGTTGCCCACCATATAAAACGCATTTTCTGGGATATGGTCGTATTTGCCCTCCAAGATTCCCTTAAAGCCTTCTAATGTCTCCTCAAGTGTTACATATTTGCCCGCAGAGCCTGTGAATACTTCTGCCACAAAGAATGGCTGGGAGAGGAACTTCTCAATCTTACGCGCTCTATCCACGGTTTGCTTGTCCTCCTCAGAGAGTTCATCCATTCCTAAGATAGCGATAATATCTTGCAAATCTTTGTATTTTTGTAAGATTTGTTGCACTTCGGTGGCGACATTGTAGTGGTTTTCGCCTACGACTTGTGGGTCTAAGATTCTCGAAGTGGAATCTAGAGGGTCTACCGCTGGATAAATGCCTTTTTCGGCAATCTTTCTATTAAGCACGGTAGTCGCATCAAGGTGAGAGAACACGCTCGCAGGAGCTGGGTCAGTCAAGTCATCAGCTGGCACATACACCGCTTGGACCGAAGTAATCGAACCTTTTTTGGTTGAGGTGATTCTCTCTTGGAGCTTACCCATTTCGCTTGCAAGTGTCGGTTGATAGCCCACCGCTGATGGAATCCTACCAAGCAACGCACTCATTTCCGCGCCAGATTGCGCATAACGGAAAATATTATCAATAAACATAAGCACATCTAAGCCTTTTTCATCACGGAAATATTCTGCCATTGTAAGTCCTGTAAAGGCGATTCTATTTCTCGCTCCCGGTGGCTCATTCATCTGTCCGTAGCATAGAGCCACTTTATCAAGCACGCCACCTTCTTTCATTTCGTGGTAGAGGTCATTCCCCTCTCTTGTGCGCTCGCCCACACCAGCAAATACAGAATAACCGCTGTGTTTATACGCCACATTGTGGATAAGCTCCATAATAACCACCGTCTTACCCACACCAGCACCGCCAAACAATCCAACCTTACCACCTTTAGAATAAGGAGCAAGCAAATCAACAACCTTAATGCCTGTTTCAAAGATTTCAGTCTTTGTGCTTTGGTTGTCAAAACTCGGTGCTTCGCGGTGAATCGGCCATTTTAAATCAGTCTTTAGCTCTTCGCCACCATCGATAATATCGCCTGTTACATTGAGGATTCTCCCTAACACCTGCTCGCCTACGGGAACTTCAATCATTTTGCCTCGTGCTTTTACAACCTGTCCGCGTGTCAAACCCTCTGTCATATCCATAGCAATAGTGCGCACGCGATTATCACCAAGATGCCCCACTACTTCAAGCACAAGTTTATTTTTGCGCCCTTCGACTTGGAAATCTATATCCACCGCTTCATTGATAAAAGGAAGATATGAATCAAACTCCATATCAACCACTGGTCCCATAACCTGAATAATTTTGCCCTGCATTTGTTCTCCTTTGTTTTATTTCATTGATTCTACACCAGCGTTTATCTCAACAAGCTCTGTTGTGATAGCCTCTTGGCGTGCTTTGTTGTAAGAAATACTCAAACTCTTAACCAAATCCCCAGCGTTGTTTGTCGCAGCATCCATTGCTTGCACACGCGCGCTGTGCTCAGCAGCCAAAGAATCTATAAGCGCGTAATACATATTGTATTCGATGTATTTTTGTGCAAGCTGGTCGAGCACGACATCTTCTGACTCTTCAGATTCTATATTAAGGATTGCGTTATCTTGCTTTACTTGTTCTGTATCGATATTTATAGTTAGCGGAAGTAAAGCACGAGATTCTAGCTGTTGAGAAATCATATTTTTAAAGCCATTATGCACAATGATGATTTCATCAGTAAGTCCGTCTAAAAAGTCTTGCACGACATTGCCGATAAAATTCGCTGCCCCCTCATAAGTAGGCATTGAGCTTAGGTTTATCGCTTTATCAAGCACCTCAATATCATTGAAAGTAAAAAACGCAATACCCTTTTTACCAATGCCTCGCAGGCGCACCTTGATATTTTTCTCTTTATAAGAGTTCATCAAACGCAACACCTCTTTGATTGTAGCTTGATTAAATCCGCCACAAAGTCCTTTGTCCGCAGTGATAAACACAATATCAATCTTTTTAATATCTCTGCTTTTAGAGCCCAAAAAGTATTTGCTATTGATATTTTCCACCCCTTTAATCAAAACTTTGCGCACAATATCATCAAAAACTTCATTGAGCTTTTGTGAATAGACTTTAGAGCGTCTTGCGAGCTCTTCGGTCTTTTTGAGCTTTGAAGTGGAGACGAGCTTCATTGCGCGCGTAGTTTTTTGCGTATTTTTCACGCTTGTGATTTTTCTTCGTATCTCCTTTAGATTCCCACCCATTGCATACTCCTTATTATTTTAGCCTACAAAAGTGCTTTTAAACTCTTTGAGCGCGTTATTGAGTGTAGATTCTATGTCGTTGTCTAGGGCTTTTTTCGCACGAATTTCCTCAAAGACTTTAGGATATTTTGCCTCGATAAATGGATAAAGGCTATTTTCAAACTCTCCGATTTTATCCACACCTACATCATCTAAAAAGCCTCTTGCGCCAGCAAAAATCATAACAATTTGCTTTTCAACTGCTAATGGTGAATATGGAGGTTGCTTGAGAATCTCAACCATTCTTTGTCCTCTATCAAGTTGCTTACGACTAATCTCATCAAGGTCTGAAGCAAATTGCGAGAATGCTTGAAGCTCTCTGTATTGCGCCAAGTCAAGGCGTAAATTACCAGAAACTTGCTTAATCGCCTTAATTTGTGCCGCACCACCCACGCGCGAAACAGACAAGCCCACATTGATAGCGGGACGCACACCAGAGTTAAATAAGTCTTTTTCAAGGAAGATTTGCCCATCAGTAATCGAAATCACATTGGTAGGAATATATGCAGAAATATCGCCCGCTTGTGTTTCAATGATTGGCAATGCAGTTAAAGAGCCAGCTCCTAGCGCATCGCTAAGCTTAGCTGCGCGCTCTAGCAATCGAGAGTGTAGATAAAACACATCACCGGGGAATGCCTCGCGTCCGGGCGGTCTCCTAAGGATAAGAGACATTTCGCGGTAAGCCACGGCGTGCTTACTCAAATCATCATAAATGATAAGTGCGTGTCTGCCATTATCTCTAAAGTATTCTCCAATGGTTACTCCAGCATAAGGAGCGATAAATTGCATTGCCGCAGAAGATGAGGCAGGGGCATTCACAATCACGGTGTATTCCATTGCGCCGTGCTCTTCGAGTTTGCGCACTACTTGGGCGACGGTGGATTCCTTTTGCCCGATTGCTACATAGATACAAATTACATCTTGTCCTTTTTGGTTGATGATAGTATCCACAGCCACGGTGGTTTTACCTGTTTGTCTATCGCCGATGATAAGCTCTCTTTGTCCGCGACCGATAGGCACAAGCGCATCAATAGCTTTTAGTCCTGTTTGCAATGGCTCGTGCACAGACTTTCTTGCCATAATGCCCGGGGCTTTCTCCTCTACAAATCGATATTCGCTAGATTCTATCGCACCCTTACCATCAATGGCTTCACCAAGAGTGTTTATCACGCGTCCCACGACACTATCGCCAACGGGCACTTTCATAAGTTTCTTTAATCTCTTTACTGAAGTGCCCTCTTTGATGTTTTTACCACTGCCAAGCACCACGATACCGACACTTGATTCTTCTAAGCTCGAAGCGATACCAATATCACCTGTCTCAAACTCCACCATTTCATAATACATAACATTATTAAGTCCATAGACTTTCGCCACGCCATCAGAATACAAAACAACCTTACCTGTTTCACTAATATCCACATTGATATTAAAATTTTCGATTCGCTCTTTGATTATCGAGCTGACCTCTTCTGACTTTAACTTTGCTACCATTGTTTCTCCTTATGTTTAGATTAAATTGCTTTGAGGATATGATTTGTCAAATCCCCTAAAAAACGCTCTTTTGAGAACGCAATCTCTACGCCCAAGTCCTCCACACTAAGTCTAATACCCTCAATAGAAGCCTTTTCTTGACGCACATCAAGATTGGCATTGAGTTTAGTAGAAAGACTTTTAGCGATGCTCTGCAATGTCGCAGAATCTAGTTCTTGCTTGATTTTTAAAATCGCTACAAATTGTTTTTTGTCTGCGAGGAGCTTTTTCTCTAAGCCCTTGATAATCTCTGGGATTAGACAGATTCTATCACTTGCGACCAAAACTTTAAGTAGGTTTTCAAACTTTTGCTCCAATGTATCAAAAACACTTAAAATGAGCTGTTCTTTTTGTGCTTTATCAATAAATGGCGAGTTAATGCACTCGGCGACTTTTTTA
>CAKVEH010000049.1 GCA_934728205.1 uncultured Helicobacteraceae bacterium | reverse complement strand
GTAAAAATCTGTCCCAGAAGTGCCATACGGATTTGCCACAACACTCTCTCCACTTCTGCGATTTTTTTGGTGTATCACTTTTTCGATGATAAAGTTTGCATTTCGCAATGAGCGCATAAAACTATTCCAAATGGCTATATCCTTATTGTGAAATGTGATTACCATTTTTCCATTATCTTTTAACACCCTATGCAGTTGTTTTAATGCCTGTGTAAATCTACTCTCATACGCCTTAATATCACACTTTTTGTTTATGGTAATTTCACTAGCAAAATCTACATTTGCATAAATTTTATCAAATTTTTTAAGCCACAAAAGCCATAAATAGCTTAAGTCCAAATATTGCACTAGCCCACCATAAGGCGGGTCTGTAATGATAAAATCCACACTTTTTTCATTAACATAATCATCTAGTGTTAATATATTTATTACGCCATATTTTAAGTCAAATGCTGTGTTATCTTTTAGTTTGTTTGCGTTACTAACTTTTTTAATTTTCATATTTTTGTCAATATAGTTATTTGAAGCATTTAAGGCGCTTTTTACACTTTGTTTATTAAAACAATTTCTTTTGAAAAGCAAAAGTGGATTTTGCTCCATTTGCCTACTAGAGCAGACATACGCACTTCTACCCCAACTTGTGCTAAAATTTCTATTTGCGCTATCTCGTCTTGGGATATTCATCTTGCAACACAAATGCGTAATCATAATAAATCCAAACAGTAATTGCTTTTTGGTAGTCTCATCACTAACCTTTAAAATATCCTTGAAAATTAAGGACAGCACAATCAAATTGCGTTTTGTCCAAATGAATTTGAAATTATTACCACCTATATTTTTTATAAAATTTGCACTAAAAGAATGACTATCTAAAAACGGCTCATCAACAAAATTTATGCCTAGTTCCTCTAAATCAACACTATTAGCAAAATCTAATGCTTTTATATCTATATCTCTAGCTTTTTTAAGGATAGTTTTATTGCTTTTGCAGATTTCATAAATGGTATTATTTTCATACTTAAAATTATGCAACTCACCATCATAACACCACAATTTTTGATAAATTTCATTTTTCTTTACACGCTCAATAATTGTTGTCGCTTCTTTTTTAAATGCCTTAAAATCAAAAGGACTTGTATAGATTTTAAGCAAAAAAGAGCTTAAAGGATTTATATCAAATGCTATGGTTTTCCGCTTAACTTTTAGGCTTTCAATCGCACTCATTGCGCTACCACAAAATGCGTCCAAAAATACACCATTCTTTGGCGTGTAAATATCAATATATTCCCTCCAAATATTATGAGGCTTTTTACCCCAATATTTCATCGCAGTATAAATAGGTGGTCTTTTATCCTCTACAAGCGCGTAATTTATTTCCTGCATACCATTTACCTTAAAAAAATTTATCGTATCATACAAGATATTCTCTTAAACTTCAATTATATAGAATTGTTGTTTTTATTCATTGTTATTTTGTCAATTTTTAAGCAACTTTATTTTTATAAAGCAACTAAGTTGCAATTAAGCAAAAAAGTGTTATAATCCGCCGTTTAAATTTTAAAAACTACCAAAAAGTAGAAAGGACTTACAATGCAACATTTCAAAACACAAGATTTCTCAATACAACCACACAAAAACACAAAATACGCCAACTCATCACAACGCCAAATGCAACGCGCACAAAATCTAAAGACACTTTGTCTTTGTGCATTGCTCTCAAGCGCAAATACACTGTATGCAGATAACACAAGCGAAATCCGCGATAATCAACACAAAGCCCATTCTCACAGCGACTCACACCACGATTCTAATGCAGATTCTAACCATTCTTACACCCACGAAAATCACGGCGATTCCCACACATACCAAAATCACACGCACGCTACCAAGCGCAATTATTTGCACGCTTATGAACTCCACGAGCACGAGCACTCAAAGCAAAGCGATTTTGCTAGTCTAAGTGCCAGAATGGGAATCTTTGGCAAATCTTCCGCCATAGCTGACAAAGACGACAACGCAAACAAAGATAACTATGCGATGCTTTACTCACGCCTTTTACTTAGAACAAATCCCTTTGCAAACGCGCAAAATGGCTTAAGTGGCTTGCAAATAGGCGTAGGAGCGGTGGCATACGCACCTTTTTATAGCGACAGGGCAAACGCCTACACCTATATCAACTCAAATTTTGTCGCAAACAACGCATATTTAGGCTATGTCAAAGACTTTAACCGCATAAGTGTCGAGGTGCTAGCAGGGCGATTTGAGCAAGAATTAGAGTGGGTTGGGCATTCATTGCAAGGCGTATTTGGACGCGTAACGCTCCCTTTTGGTGCGGGCACAAATCCACATTCTGCCCAAATTTATGGAATCTGGGTTAATGAACACGCAGATATTACGCGCGAATTTAGCTCGGATTTTGACTTTTATAAGCACCTCTACCCAAAAGAAAATCTTTTCGCTGGCGGGGTAAATCTCTCCCTCTCCCTAGCCCAAAATACGCGACTTCACTTCGAGCCTTACGCGTATTATTTGACGCATTTTTTTGGCGTGTATGGGATAAAATCCGTGCTAGATTTTGGCTTTGGCGGGGATTTTAATGACAATTTAAGTGGCACAAAATGGCGAAGTAAGACGCTTTTACACGGGGCGTTTTTGTATTCAAATTATTCTGGAATCCAAGCAGGGCATAACCACAACCACGAGGACGGGCACGGACACCTAGACACGGATAATCGAGGCGATACTTATTTTGTGCTTTTTGAGCAAGAGTTTGACTACAAAGATTTGCTCTACTTTGGGGTGGGATTTCAGCATATCGGTGCGCATGTCTTTGAGCTAGCAAATATCGAAACCACTTCGCGCTTTGAGGCACACGAGGGGCAAGGATTTGGCGTGATACGCCCGGGCGCATTACATAGCGGTAGCCACACGACAAATGCTTATAACGCACATACAAACACTTACTATGGCTTTGTGGGGGCGAGATTTGGCGCACAAAGGCGATTTGCCCTAGAAGCTATGGGACGAGATAGCGCAAGCAGTGCAAAGACACAGAGCGCGTTTTCGCTAGGACTAAGATATGAGTTTCCCTATGGTTTTGAAATCGGTGGCTTAGGTGTATTTATGCTAGATAAGCACGCACATAATGGAGTGTCCCACACGCTCAATCGCTCCTTTGGCAAGGCGTATATGCAATGGAGATTTTAAAATTTAAACGCAAATTTTTAACGCAAAACGAGGAGCAACGATGAAACAAATATCAATCAAACAATTTTGCGAACTAGCATTATCCACGCACTAGATTTATCAAGTGGCGCGAGCATTATCCTCGTAGCGTGTGCTAGCTTTGTGCTTGTAGGTTTAAATATTATGGGTTCATTTGTGCGTAGTGTTTAGCATATTCCTCATTCATTAGTTTTTCGAGATTCTCATACCATTTCTCATCAGTAAAATCAGGCATAAAAGCATCAAGCATAACAATACGAGCAGTATCACTCAAAGAACGCACGGGTGAAGTATCATACATTTTGCGTGAGTTAATGAGTAAAATTGGCTGAATCTTTAGCTTGAATTTTTGCGCGATAATTTTCGCCCCCTGCTTAAATGGCAAGAGTTTTTCATTCCCTCTACCACGCGTGCCCTCAGGGAAAATCACAATAGGTCGCCCCTGTGCCAAACGACTTTTTACTTCTTTAAGTAAATGCAATGTGCCACTTTTATCCTGCCTATCTATTAAAATCATTTCAGGGAGCGTAAGTGCGTAACCATAAAATGGAACTTCACCAAGCTGTTTCTTTGCTATCCAACAAATATTTTTAGGGTGAGAACTCTCTAAAAATATAATATCCCCTACGCTTTGGTGATTAAGCATAATGAGTTGCGCACTCTCATCAAACTCCCCTACCCGCTCAACTTTAAAACCATTTAGAGTAAAAAATACCCAACATTTTAAGCGTGCTTTTTTGCCATTGTCTTTATGTCGCGAAAAGTAAATTTGCACGATAATAAATGGCAAGTATCCTAAAATAATCAATGTGGCAAAAATCCCTTTAATCGTTGCCCATATCTTTTGAAATAATGATAAGTCGTTATTTTTTGATGACATACTCACCCCGCACCCAACCTACTTGCTCATCATCAATAAGCACTTTATAAAATACCACACTTTCTCCATCAATAACTCCTGCCCTCTCTCCTAATATCTGTGCTGGAGTGGAAGATTCTATAACTCGTATAATAGTGGAGTTTTTCATTGGCACAATGCTTAGTTGCGCACCTGATTCCACCGTGCCAAAGTCGCTATTAAGCACGACATCATAAATTATCATACCGATAAAAATCGCCCCAACAAACACAAAAACTTTATAATTGTGCCAAAAGTAAAGCCCTATAAACAATGCTGCCATTAAACCAAGTGCTATGCGCTTGAAAAATACTGAGCCAATCTTTGGGGCGAGTTCGCTTTGGGTTGTTGCTATTTCATCAGTAGCATTGATGGGGAATCTCACCGCCTCAAATCGCGCAGTATCGGGATTAAAGTATTCAAAGTTAAGTTCGCTTTGCTCTTTTGGCAACAATACATAATAAATCCCGCGAGCTACACCATCAATGGTATTTAGCTCATCAAAGCCTTGATTCTTAATATTCTTAAAATACAAGTCTTCTGCATTGAGGCTTTTGACCTCAAACTCAAAAATGACGATATTTTCATTTGTGCTTGCCCTTTCTTTATGCCATAGGACTTTGAAATCACTCCCAAGCACACCCGTGTATCTCGCGTTTGAGCGTAAGTCATTGGTTTTAATTTGTATTTGATTTGCACTCACACTCTCCTCATAGCTTTCATCAGCACTAATGGCATTTACAAGCATTGCTGGGATACTAGCATTGCGCGAGAGAATCTTAAAAACATAAGTCGCACTTAAAGTATTATTGCCTAAATTTTCCCAATTTGGCTTATTCCTAAGCTCTAACTTTCCGCTATATGCACTACTAAATTTCGCGCTTCTAAGCTTCGCTCCTGCAAGAAGTGAAATCTCATAAGTAACCCGCACTTCCTGCCCGACATAAAACTCCTCTTCTTCTTGTGGAGCAGAAACCACATTTACATACACGATTTTTGGACGCTCATACACTTCATTCTCTTCATCTTCTTGACTCAACGCCACTCCACAAACAAGTAGCACAAAACACATAATCCTTAAAAACTGCTCTCTCATCTACACTCTCCCTTTTAGATTCTAGCCTATGCGATGAAGTGCATTGGCATTTTCACACAATGCCTTTAGCATCGCCAAGCCATCTACTCCGCCAAGCATAGATTCTATCGCACGCTCAGGGTGAGGCATCAACCCAAAGACATTTTTGTTTTCATTGCACACTCCAGCAATACACCCAATAGAGCCATTTATATTGCTTTGATAGCGTAATAAAATTTGATTGTTTTGCTCTAGTGCCTGTGCGCCCACCTCATCAATATAATATGAGCCATCGGCGTGGGCAATAGGTAGCGAAATAACACTACCTATCGTGTAATCACACAAAAACGCATTGTCATTAGCACACACGCGCAAATCTTGCCATTGATGGATAAAATGTAAATGTTCGTTGCGTTTCAATGCACCGGGCAACAACCCAGCTTCACAGAGAATCTGAAAGCCATTACAAATGCCAAGCACATAACCACCCTCTTTAGCAAATCGCTCCACCGCACGCATTATAGGACTAAATCGTGCTATCGCGCCACTACGCAAATAATCTCCATAGCTAAAACCACCGGGAATAACTACAAGCGTGGTCTCATCTGGGAGATTCTCACATTTATGCCAAATGATTGTTGCATTTTCTTTGAGGCTTTTATACGCGTATGCGACATCTTGTTCGCAATTTGTGCCGGGGAATTGCAAGATTGCTACACTCATTTATAATGCCTTGTGTGTTGTTTTTTTGCGCTCCACATACGATTTCACCGCTCATTCTCCAAATTATTTTTATGAATTACATTCTTGTGAATCGCATTCTTGCACGCAATATTCTTCAATCACCATATTTGCAAGCAAACTCTCGCACATTTGCTTTGCTTCGCTTAATGCTTGAGTTTTATCATTGGTTTTCAAAGTAAGGGTGATTTGCCGTGCGAGTTTCACGCCCTCCACACTTTCAAATCCCTGTGCGTGCAATGCGTGGTAAATCGCCTTAGCCTGTGGGTCTAACACACCACTTTTTAATGTTACAATAGCCTTTATGCGCATATTCTCCCCTAGCGTAAAATACGGCGTAAAACTTCCTCATACGCGACTTTGACTTCTCCAATGCCCTCACGGAATCTATCTTTATCAAGTTTTTGGTTGCTTTGCCTATCCCAAAATCGACAATTATCAGGGCTTATCTCATCACAAAGCAAAATATTCCCGCTACTATCTCTACCAAATTCAAGCTTAAAATCAATGAGGCGCAAATCTTTGACGATAAAAAAATCTTTGAGAATCTCATTTATCTTGCGTGCTTGTTCTCGTAAAAATTCATTTTCCTCGCTTGTGCTAATATTAAGAAGTTTGCAATGTTCATCATTGATAAGCGGGTCGCCAAGTGCATCATCTTTGTAAAAAAACTCCACAAGCGCAAATGGCAAACACTCTCCCTCTAAAATCCCCAAACGCTTAGATAATGAACCAGCCGCGACATTGCGCACAACCACTTCGATAGGGATAATCCGCGCCTTTTTACATAACATATTGCTCTCATCAATCATTTTGATAAAATGTGTAGAAATCCCCTTAGATTCTAAAAGCTCAAAAAGTGCCGTGCTGATTTTACAATTTAATGCGCCTTTGCCTTTTTCACTCCCCTTTTTTTGTGCGTTATAAGCAGTCAAATCATCTTTAAACTCCGTGATGACTTCATTTGGATTATCCGTAGCAAAAAGCTTTTTCCCTTTTCCTTCATACAGCATTTGTTGTTTATTCATCTTTACTCCTTACATTTTGCTTGTTATTTTTTAAGCACCGCCCACGCACGAAGCATATCAATACCTGTTTTTAACTGAATGTCTTTGTAAATATCTTCTTGGGTTACATCTTTATTGCTTATTTCTTTTGACTCTTGGATGTCTTTAGATTCTGTGTTTGTTGTTTTGGCATTTTGCTTTTCGTCTTTGATTTTTTCTAATTCACCCTTTAAATGTCGCTTTAAGTCTGCTTCTTTAAGAGAGAAGTTGTTTTCATTCTCTGGCACACTGCCCGGATAAACGACCACATCAGGCTCTAATCCTGTAGCCTGTATCGTGCGTCCACTTGGAAGGTAATACTTTGCGATAGTAAGTTTAATAGCCTCTCCTGCGTCAATTTGCTTCACAGCCTGCACGCTTCCTTTACCAAAGCTCTGCTCGCCGACTAACAGAGCTCTTTTATGGTCTTGTAACGCTCCAGCGACAATCTCGCTTGCGCTCGCGCTTCCTCCGTTGATAAGCACGACAAGTGGCACATCACCATACAATGCACCCCCGCTTGCTTTAAACTCAATATTTTCGCTTTTTTTGCGTCCTTTTTGAGAGACAATCACTCCACTTTTGATAAAAAGCCCTGATAAATCTACTGCTTGGTTGAGTAATCCTCCGGGATTTGAGCGCAAATCAAGCACAATCCCATCAAATTTACCCAACATTTTAAGCCCGTTGCGCACATTCATTGTTACATTTCTATCAAACGAATTTACGCGCACATAGGCGTATTTTGTGCCTTGTATTTTTTTAACCTTTACAGAATCTACGCGGATAATATCACGGACAATGTTATAAACAAGTGGCTTACTCTCTCCATTACGCACAATAGTAAGCTCAATCTTTGTTCGCGGTTTGCCTCGCATTAGAGCCACTGCCTCATCAATAGTCATATCAAGAGTGCTTTCTTCGTTTATCTTTAAAATCACATCTCCGCTTTTTAGCCCTGCTTTATACGCTGGAGTGTTGTCAATAGGGGCGATAATAGTAAGTGCGCCATCTTTCATACCAAGTGTGATTCCAAGCCCGCCAAACTCACCATCTGTTTGGGTTTTTAAATCATCAAATTGCTTTTTGTTAAGAAAACTTGAATGTGCGTCAAGATTCTTTAACAATCCCCCAATCGCTTTATCCACGATTTCATCAATGCGCATTTCATCGACATATTCATCTTCAATTTCACTGATAACCTTGCGTAGTTTTTTATACGCATCAAGACGATTTTGCTCCTTATTTGTAGCACCAAATCCTATACCTAAACCAAAAACTGCCCAAAGCAACAACCCCAACATCAACATAAACGATATAGGTTTCTTATTTTCTACCATCTGCAACCTCTTAAATTTTGAAGTATTTTTTAAAAAATCCCTTATTCTAGCAAAATTTTCTTACTTTTTTACAAACATAAAATTTTTTGCTATAATCCAACAAGGTATTAACGCCACATAATCACAACAAAAGTGTAGCTTTGCCTGTAAGGAAAAATATGCTAAAAAACTTTCTTAACACTTTATTTAACTCAGAGCACAAGACCCGCGTGCTTACGGCTAGCATTTTGATTCTTGCTTTAGTGATAATTTTTACCATAAATAGTA
>CAKVEH010000048.1 GCA_934728205.1 uncultured Helicobacteraceae bacterium | reverse complement strand
GTCTTCGGATTTGTCTGTGTGTATATCTCGCACTTTGCCTGCTAATTCCTCTTCAAAAAACTTATACAGATTCTCTTTGCTTTTTGTTACAATATCCCCACTATGCGACAAAATTGCAATTTGCAATGGTGAAGTATCTCCCCCGCCCATATCGCTAATTTCTACTATCGCTATGTTCATTCCCTCAGCTTCCTTAGAGGCTTTGAGTGATTCGCGCATTTGATTCATTATGGCGAATTGATTTTGCGCGCTTTTGCGTTTGTTTTTTGGTGTCATTTTGGTGTAAATTTGCGCTTTAAAGATATTTTTACGACTATCATAGCCAATTTGTAAAGTAGCAAATTCTGTGGTTTCATCTTGTAAAATAATATCTTGCAAAGCACCGCTACGCCGCTTCATCTCTTCCATACTAATGCCCGGAGCAATTTCTATAAACACATTATATTCGCCTTTATCCTCTTTTTTCATAAAAGCAAACCCAAGCGTAGAAGCAATCACTAATGATAAAATAAAGATTCCCAATACACCGAGCAACACCTTTTTTTTATTAGCAAGCACAAAGAATAAAGTCTTTTTATATCGTGCATCAAGCTCGATAAAGTATTTTTCTGTCTTGTGATAAAAGTTTGAATGTTTTGGATTTACCCCAATAGCACTAATCATTGGGATAATTGTAACAACGACAATGTAAGATAGTCCAATAGCAAGTGCAACGGTGATTCCAAAGCTCTTAAAAAACTGCCCTACAATCCCACTCATCGTCCCAACGGGAATAAACACAGAAAGCAACATAGCAGAAATAGCCACAATAGCAAAGCCAATTTCTCTTACACCTTCATACGCCGCTTCACGCTTAGGCAGTCCAGCCTCAATTTTTTTATGGATATTTTCAATCACCACAATGGCATCATCAATGATGATTCCAATCGCAAGTGTTAAGGCGAGGAGGGTAAGCATATTTATGGTTAAATCAAAATAGTGCATAAGTGCGAAAGTGCCAATGATTGATACAGGCAACGAAAACGCTGCTACCATAGTAATGCTTGTGGAGCGTAAAAATAAAAACACAATACTCACAGCCAAAAGCGCGCCTAAAAAGAGGTCAAACTTCACATCAGCAACAGAATCTTTAATGTATTCTGTGGTATCTTTAAAGACTTGCACATCGTAATCTTGGCTTACTGCTTTAATCTCTTTTTCAAAAATTTCTTTGATAGAATCTGCGATTTTAATATCATTTTGCCCGGAGATTTTTTGCACTTCAAAAATTACGCCCGGCGTCTTGCCATAGCTCGCATAAGTCCTATCTTCCTCAATAGAATCTTCAATAAGAGCAATATCTCTTAATCGCACACCTTCGGCTATGCGTAATTCACCCATTTCCTCAACCGTGTAGCTATTAGCATCAGTGGTAAGTGCCCACTCTTGCGTTTCATTCACAAGTCTCCCGCCATCAATTTCCACATTTTCGTTTCCAATAAGTGTGCTTAAGTTAGAAAAAGTAAGCCCATATTTATTCATTAAGGTTGGATTTGGATAGACTCTAATTTGTCTTTTTCTATATCCACGCACTCCTACACTTCCTACACCATCGACTTTTTGAAGCATTGGTTTGATGATATTATCAGCAAATCTCATCATTTCGCTAGGTGGCACTTTGGTGCTGGTTAAAAAGAGTGAAATCACAGGAGAGCTACCTGTATCAAGTTTATATACTGCTGGAGAGTTTATGCCACTTTCTAATTGCACTGTGCCTACTTTATCACGCACATCAGCCACAGCGACATTGACATCTTTTTCAAGTTGAAATTGTATAAAAACGATGCTTGTGTTGCGCACAGATTGTGAGGTAACCTTTTTGATTCCATCAATTCCTAGCACGGCTTCCTCGATTTTATCTGTTACTTTTGTTTCCACCGTTTCAGCACTCGCACCCGGATAGTTCGTAATGACTGTAACAAATGGGAAATCGACATTTGGGAAGAGTGAGACAGGCATTTTATTCACCGATAAAAATCCAAAAAACATTACCGCTAAAGCAAACATTAGTGTGCTTACAGGGCGAGTTATGGCGAATTTATACATATTGTTCCTTGTGTTTTTAATTGTTGTTGCTTTTGTGCTTACTTAGCGTGTTTGGATATACCCATCACCAAAAGTGCCGGGTATGATGTTTTCTACCAATGCTTCGGCTTTGACCTTGCGGTTTGTCTCTCCTGCCAAAGGATAGATTTTATAAATGGTAGCTTTTTGTTTTTCGCCATCATCAACGCTAAATTCAAATGTGTCGCCCACACGCACTTTGTTAATGTATTTAATGTCAAATTCAAGCACGATTTTTACTTCTGCACTCACAAGTCTAAAGAGTTTTGTGTTATTTGCTCCCACACCATCACCGAGTTCAATGTCTTTTGAGGCGATGATTCCATCAAATGGGGCGAGCAAAATAGTCTTGCTAAGCAATGCTTCTTGGTAAGCCAAATCTGCCTCATATCGCTTAAAATCAGCAAAATATCTATCAAGTGAGTTTCTATCTACCGCGCCAGCAGAGCGTTTGTATCGCTCATATTGCTTTTTGTTGAAGTTGTATTGTTGGCGGATAGATTCCACTTGGGCTTGCACATCAAGGTTAAAGAGTGAGAGAAGTTTATCTCCCTTTTTTACCACACTTCCTACATCGACATCAATCTCTGCCACAATCCCGCTAGAACCAAGACTTAAATTTGCATCTTGGATTGCTTTGGCATTAAAGATAGCATAGACTCTTTCTTGTGCATTTGCGCTTAGGATAAGAGCAATGCCAAGCACGCAGATTCTCTTGATTGTCTTTCGCACTACTTTCATTGTATGTATCCTTCGATTTCTTGCCCACTATAATAAATATAGCGCGCTTTTTGGATTTCATAATTATCAATGCTTTGTTTATATTTCGCCTCTGCTTCAAATTTGCGTGTCAAAGATTGTAAAAAATCGCTGAAGTTTAGAATCTGTGCGTTGTATTTTTTTTCTACATTATCAAATGACACGGTCGCGCTTTTTAGTGCGGCTTCGGAGCTTTTAATCTGTGCTTGCGCAATCTCTAAACTTTTGCGATAGAGTTTTTCATCTTTTGCTTGTTCGTGTTTTTTATATGCAAGTTCCTTTCTCTTTGCAATGCAGTGTAGCGAGCGGCTTGCCTTTGATTCCAAATATTTCCAAAATCAAAGATTCTCATACTGACATTTATGCCGATGACATTTTGGTTTGGCGGGTAGCTCATTTTCATAAAGCTCGACCCACCAAAAGCTCCAACGCCAGCCCCAAGCAAATCATTAAGCGCAGGTTTGCTCGTGCTATCGAGCCCCCAATTCCACCCAAAGGTATCGCTAACGCTTATGGTTGGTAAGTAAGTGATTTGTCGTGCTTGGAAAAGCGCGCTTTTTGTTTGCTCGCTTAGTGCGATAATATCTTTTCTATCTTTGACTTCTTGGGCTGGTGTTTTGATTGTTACACGCGTGAGATTCTCTACTTCTAAGTTTGTAAGCAAAGAGAGTAGAAGTTTGTTGTTTTCAATATCTAGCAACTTACTAGCCAAATCGTGCTCGGTGGTGAGGTATTCTGCACGTAGAGATTCCACATCATCAATAGTTGTAAGCCCCGCTCTAAAGAGCTTTTCAACGCGTGCAATATTGACTTCTAGTTGTTTTTTCTTTTGCTCTAAGGCATCTTTTAGTGCAAGATTAGAAAAGTATCCATAATATTGCTCAATGACATTCAAAAAGAGCTGTTCCTTTGTATTTTCTCTATCAGCGACACTCGCGCGGTATAATGAGTGTTGTGAGCGGAGTTTATTGGTCGTTTTAAGTCCGCTAAACACTTCCCACTGGGCTTTTAGTTGGGCGGTGTTAGAAATCGTTTTTCTGTAAGTGTTATCTGCATTTTGATAGGAGTAGTTTCCATCAAGAGTTGGGAGAAACTCCGCAAACGCAGCTAACCTACTTGCCTTTGCTTGGAGGATTGCTATGTCTTTTGCCTCTAGGTTATAGTTGTTTTTTGCTCCCTCTAAAAGCTCAAGTAGAGTGAGAGCATTTTGCTTGGAATCTTTATTAGATTGATTTTGGCTTGATTGTGTGGTATTGACTTCTAGCGCACTATAATCATATACATTTGCATTGAGACTAAAGACTAACGCACTAAACATTATCAAAAAACGCATCTCTTCTCCTTAATTAAAAGTGGATTGGAATTATAGTATATTTTTATTACTATCTCATTATACTTTAAATTTATAAAAATTTACAAAATCTACTACCTTAATAAAGAATGGAAAAATATCTTGCAAAATATATGCCACAATTTTACAGCGAAACAAAACGCAAGAAAATGTCGAAGTAGCAATACTACTTGAAATCACCAAACGCACAAATGGTATTGTTAATGGAATTTTAGAAGATGTAAATAAAAAGAAGTTTTAGGGAATCTTACATAAAATTAGAAGTCCCAAAAGGACTTCTAAACGAAATTATAAGCGCGTGATTAAAAGGCTGGGACGATTTCGCCCTCGAATTTTTCCTTGATAAAATCACGCATTTTTTCACTTTGTAACGCCTTTTTGAGCTTGAGAAGTTTCTCATCGTTTGCGTTGGCACTCTTTGTGGCGATGATATTGGCATAAGGAGACTTTTCATCTTCGATGAAAAGCGCGTCTTTTGCGCGTTTGCCAGCTTGCAATGCAAAGTTTCCATTGATGATTGCCCCCTCATAATCTCCAATCACGCGTGGTAACAAAGCGGCCTCCACAGGCACAATTTTGAAATTATGTGGATTCTCAACAATGTCAGTTTCATTGCTTGAGAGATTATTGACATCTTTAATTTTCAACAATCCTTGATTGTGTAGCAAAATTAGCGCGCGCCCACCATTTGTAGGGTCGTTTGGAATCGCTATACTATCGCCATCTTTTAGCTCATCAATGTTTGCAATCTTATCAGAATAAAAGCCGATAGGCTCGATATGCACCTGCCCAATTGAAACCAAATCAAGTCCGCGCTCCTTGACAATAGAATCTAAAAATGGCTTATGTTGCAAGAAATTTGCATCCAAGCTCCCATCATTTAGACTTAAGTTTGGCGTTACATAATCGCTAAACTCTACAATTTTAAGCTCCACGCCATCGCTTGCCAAATCTTGCTTGATAAATTCAAGCATTTGAGCGTGTGGGACAGCAGTCGCACCCACGACAATGAGATTACCATTTTTTTCTTCGCCTTGCGCTTCTACCTGAGAATCTTTAGGCTTATCGCCACACGCACTAAAAAAGCATAGCACGCTAAAAAGCGCACCAAAAATAAACAACTTACACACTTTCATACGAAATCCTTTATAATGAATTTGAAACGCAACATTCTAACCAAAAAAAATCTAATTCTTAGCGATTCTTTCGTAATATTTTCACCCATAAATCTCCGCCACTTTGTAGGGCTTGCACGAGCACAATGATGACAAGCACCGAATACACCAAAATATCATCGCGAAATGAGTTAAATCCTAATCGATAAGCCAAGTCCCCAAGACCTCCACCACCTACGATTCCAGCCATTGCAGAGTAGCCTACAAGGCTAATGGCAGTGATAGTGATTGCATTAGCAAGAGCTGGTTTCGCCTCGCCAATCATTGCTTTAGTAATATCCCAATAGTTTGCTCCACACGCTTGCATAGCCTCGATTAAGTCTTTTGAGACTTCAAGTAATGCCCCCTCAAAAAGTCGTGCGATAAAAGGAATTGCCGCGATTGAGAGTGCGATAATCGCCGCGCTTGAGCCTGTGCTCACGCCAATGAGCGCACCACAAAGTGGCAAAAGAGCAATGATAAGCACCATAAAGGGGAATGAACGCACGATATTAACCAGCCAGCTAAGGGTGGCGTTAAACTTTGGCAAAGGTTTAATAGAATCTGGACGACTAAAAACTAAGAGCACACCCAAAGGCAGACCAAAAGCGCAAGCAAACACGAGGCTAAAACTCACCATATACAGCGTCTCTATAAGCCCACGAATAAGCAAAAATGCCACATCATTGCCGACAAGTGATTGCAAAATATCGATAAACGCTCGATCTGCATTGCGTAAAAATTCTTTCATTGAAGCCTCCAAATGCAAAAGTGTGGAAGCATTATAACAGGGTTGCTTAAATGAGAATCTCCCTTAAAGATTCCCAAAAGATAATCCTTAAAATTTCCAATCAAGACTTACAAACAATCTTCGTCCGGGTAATCCTCCAGCAGTGGCGTTAGTCGTGTTGTAATTGTAGTTTTTATCAAGTAAATTATACGCGCCCAAAGAGAGTCGCAAAGAATCTGTGATGAAGTAGTTCCCCGCAATGTCAAAGTATATCACTGTGGGTAACCACGCATAATCATATATTGGGGATTGTTGTGTGCCTACATTGATTCTAGCATAGCGTGAAGTTTGCACACTCCCATTAAAACTTATATTCCATTCTTTTTGTGGAGCAAAGAGGGCGTTGAAGTTGATAAGCTGGCGAGGGTGTGTGATAAATTCACTGATGTATGTGAGACTTCCATCGGGGTTTCTATTGAAACTTTTTCTTTGCACATAGCTCCAATTAAGCCATAAAGTGAGTATATCATCAAACAAACTCTTTTTTGCATAGATTTCACCACCGATTGAATGCCCGCTTGCAGCATTTTATAAATTAAGCAATAAGTGGATTGTCCTAAGATTCCCTTTTCACACAAACTTGTATCGGGCGTTTGCACGCTAATAAGCATAGCATTTATATCGTTGTAAAACACATTTACGCCCACTTGTGTGCTCACCCAAGTAAAGTCCGCGCCGAGTTCATAATTTATCGCAGATTCTGGGCTGATATTAGAGCTTGGTGCGTTAAACCCCCAACCTGCGTTATGAGAATGGATTGTCGCCATATTGGGTATATTAGTCTTTTTTCCGATATTTGTGTGCAATAGAGTGTGTTCGCCCAAAGTTACATAGAGGATTCCTTGTAGGCTAAAGCCTTGCATATGGAGTTTTGCTTCGCGTCTTGGCTCACTCCAAGTTGGAGGTTGCGCTTGATTATTTCTCATTTTTGCCATTGCGTAGAGTTCATCGCTTCTATCATAGCTTGCAGAGATGGCGAAACGAAATATGGAATTAAGCCTTAGTGCATATTCAGCAAAAGCTGAGGTATTGAGGGTTTTAAACGCTCCTCGCAAATCACTCTCTCCATTATCTTGGCGTTTGTGGTCATTGTATTTGAGATTTAGCCTAATTTTTAGATTTTGATTCTCACTAAAGTTGAATTTACCCGTTTCAATAAGCCCCGCGGTGAAGTCATCATATTTCGCAGAATCTATGGTTTGATTAAGGTTGCTATGATAATACACGCGCGAGTTGAGTGAAAAAGCTTCGCTAAATTTTGTATCCCCTAACGCATAAAGTGTAGTCGCGTCATAATCCACAAAATTCCATCCACCATTAAAAGATTGATTTTGGTAGTGGAAGTTTAGGCTGTATTCATTGTTTTCATCTGGTTGGTAGCCATATTTACCGCGCAATACCTGCGAGCGTCTAGCAGTATTTGGTATATCTCTTGAGTTCATTGCACCATAATCATACGAGTATTGTAGGGATTTTCGCTCCATTTGAGAGTAGGTAAGTTGATAATAAGTCTTGCCAAGATTGCGTCCTATTGAAGCATCTGCGCGGTTTTCGTTATCCGTGATAAACTGATAGCGCAAGGCGATTTCTAAATCACCTTTTGGTTTTGAAGTTACCATATTTATCGCTCCACCGAGCATATCTGCGCCAAACGATGGTGAAATATAGCCTTTTGACACAGAGATTTCACTTAGTCCAAAAGTGGTAAATGCGCTTGTATCGGTGTAGCTACTTGCGTTTCCGCGAAATGTGTCATTCATAGGAATCCCATCAAGATAGTAGCCGATTTCATACTCGCTAAACCCGCGTATATATATCGTGTCTTTGGTCGTAGCACTAGGCATATAAAACACGCCCGGTATGAAGCGCAAGGCGCGGCCCATATCGTTTGAGATGGTGTTTTGTATATCTTGGGAATCAACGATAGATGTTGTGGCGTTATAATCAACCGAGCTTGCCTCCGCTGTGGCTTCGATTTGCCCTAAGTCATAAACCACAGCACCTTTAGAGTTAGTGTTTTGTTTTTTGTCAAGTAATTTTTCTAAAATAGATGGCTGGGATTGTGTATTTTGAGGGTTTTGTGTATTTTGCGCGCTAGAATCTACACTAGATTCCAAGTTTTCAGCACTTACTGCCCCCCCCCCCTAATAGAAAAATGCCTAATGCAACCGCACAATGACCATTAACAATGTCGTTTGTATTCATTCTAATCCTCCTTAAGACTACAAAAGTAGTGTAAGGATTATAATAAATTATACATAATATGTCAATATTTATATATATCTAGAATCTATCGCATTTACGCTTAATCCTTGTGTTTGAAGCCACGCGATTGAATCTGCAATCGCATCTTGCTTGCCTACAAATTTTAATACTAAATGCCCGATTTCTTTGCTTTGCACGGCTTCGATATTCCCACTTATGATATTCACATCAATATCAAATTTTTTAACCATTTGACTGATGAGCGGGTTTTGGACATTTGTGCCT
>CAKVEH010000047.1 GCA_934728205.1 uncultured Helicobacteraceae bacterium | reverse complement strand
ACCGAAGGCTCTCAAAAGCAAGCAAGCTCACTAGAGCAGAGTGCGGCTGCGGTAGAGGAGATTAGTAGCTCAATGCAAAATGTAAGCGACAAAACGACAGAATGCACACATCAAGCTGAAGATATTAAAAATATTGTAGGAATGATTAAAGACATTGCCGACCAGACAAACTTGCTCGCGCTTAATGCCGCGATTGAAGCTGCAAGAGCTGGAGAGCACGGGCGAGGATTTGCTGTGGTGGCTGATGAAGTGCGCAAACTCGCAGAGCGAACTTCTAAATCACTTGGCGAAATCGAAGCAAATGTCAATATCCTTGTGCAATCGGTCAATGAAATGAGTGAATCTATCAAAGAGCAAACTGAGGGGCTAGGACAGATTAACGAAGCAATCGCTCAATTAGAGAGCGTAACGCAAGAAAATGTCGAAGTGGCAAACGCGACAAATGAAATTACTAAGAGAGTAAATGGCATTGCTGATGAAATCTTAGAAGATGTGAATAAGAAAAAATACTAGGGTCTAGGGGGAATCCCCGCCCTAAAAATATTCCAAAAACTTCCTACCTAAAAAACTCTACTTTCGTCTTACCAAAGAATTTATTATCGCTATATTTCGCCCACAAAATCTCTAATGCGTATATTTCCCCGCTCAACGCTTTAGCATAGGGGAATTTTTGATAATACAATCTCTCTTGCTCTTTGGTGGCATTTCCAAACTGCGCGCGAATCTGCGCACCTTTAATAGCGAGGAGTTTAAGTGTGCTTTTGGCGATATTTATCCCTACAATACTAAATCTTTGTGCCAACTCTATATGGCGCGTTGTTGGCTCGCTTTTGATGATAAGCGCGAGATTCTCCTTATCAAAGGCATAAAAACAACTTGCGCTATGCACGCCACCACAAAACTCTTTGGTTTTTTGATATTCCTTAGATTCTCTTTCTTGTGGTTCTCGCACGCTAAGGCTTAGGCAATGCTGCTTTGTGAGGAATTTTTTTAACCTTGTATCCACTGCACACGCAATCCTATTGTAAAATGCGCTCTCCGCGCTTGTTAGAGAAAAGTTTAGTTTGCAAATTGCGCGTAGTGTATTCTTGCAGTGAGCCATCAAAGGCAATGTGAGAATCTTCTAGTAAAATAAACCTATCCACCGTGTCTTTAATAGAATCTAAATCGTGCGTTACCATTACAATGGTAATGTTAAGCACTTCACGCAAATGTAAAATAAGCTCATCAAATCTCTGCGCACTCTCTGGGTCTAGCCCGCTTGTAGGCTCATCTAAGAACAAAATATCAGGACTACTAATAAGCGCGCGTGCAAGCGCGGCACGCTTTTTCATACCTCCACTTAACTCGCTTGGAGGCTTTAGCGCGGAACTCGCTGGCAATCCCACAAGCTCAATCCAAAATAGCGCGATTTTATCAATAAGCGCGGGCGGAAAATATCCCTTTTGACTAAGTGGCACGCCGACATTATCAAGCACGCTCATTGAGCTAAAAAGCGCGCCAAATTGAAACATCACCCCACATCTATCTAAAATAAGGTTGCGCCTATTTGGCTCTAGATTCCAAATATTTTGAGAGAAAATGTTGATTTCACCACCACTTGGCTTTTTAAGATACAGCATTGAGCGCAAAAGTGTGCTTTTACCACTGCCAGAGCCCCCTAAGATTCCAAAGATTTCGCCTCGCTTCACACAAAAATTCAAATCCCTGTGAATTGGCAACCCATCATAATCCGTGCAAAGCCCCCTTGTCTCAATGAGTATATCGCCACTTATATCAATCCCGCCATCTCGTGTTTTAAGGAGATTTTTTGTGAGCTCGCGTGTATGGGATAATCCCCTAGCGATATTGTGTGAAAGTTTCTTTATGCCCATTTACACTCCTAATGCGGTAACAATAAATGAAAAAACTGCATTGATAAATATAATGAAAAATATCGCATTTACTACGCTTGCGGTAGTTTCTTTACCCAAAGATTCTGTGTCATTATCCACGCGCAATCCACGATAACACCCAACCAACGCAATAGCAAGCCCAAAAAATGGGGCTTTAGCAATGCCTACGAGAAAATGTGAAATATTCACAAACTCATAAAATCGCTCCCAAAACTGCGTAAAGCTAATGCCTGCTTGCACATTGAGCGCGAGCATCACGGCGAGCAACCCCACCAAATCCACTAAAAACACCATTAAAGGCATCATTAGCACAAGGGCAAGGATTCTAGGTGTGATGAGATAATCTATGACATCAAAGCCCATAGATTGAAGTGCGTCATTTTCCTCTGTGATTTTCATCGCGCCAATTTGTGCGGTAAATGCCGAAGCCGAACGCCCAGCAATCACTAACGCCATCACAAATGGACCGAGCTCGCGTAATGTAAGCTTACTGACAATCTCCACGCTTAAAATTGGCGTGCCCATTTTGGCAAGCTGGATTGCTCCTTGCATAGCTATGACATAGCTTACTATCACACTTACCACAAGCACCAAAGGTAGGGCTAAAACTCCGCTATGCCAAATATGATAAAAGATAGAGGCGACTTTAAAATGCCTCTTTGGCTGTGCAATGCTTACAAAAAACCGCCAAAGGCAAAGCCCTGTAAAGTTTAAAAAATCCACACTTTTCTCAAAAGCCTCTTTTGTGGTGCGAACAAAATGCGTTATATCATCGATAAAGGTAGCAGGCTTTTTAGGTGGGATATAGCCCTGTGGAAAATCCTCTAAAATGGTAAAAATCTCTTGTGTGCGTTTATTTTGGTTGATAAAACTATGGGGTTTGTGTTGCAAAATGTCCTTTAATAACGCACAAAAAGCAAAATCAATCGTTGGCTCTAAACCAAAATCAACTTCCACTTCACTTGCTTTGGCAATAAGTGCGCTAAGTGCATTAAGATTCGCCTTTTTCGTGGTGAAAATCCACTCACCCCTAAGCGCAATGCGTAAAATGGGAATCTCTTGCTTCACTTCAAATTCACACATTCAAAATCCCCTGCCTATAAATTTAGCGCGCATAAATTTCAGGATAAAATGATTTAAATCGTTTGTGAAACCAAAAATAGCTCGAAGGGTTAGATTCTATCACGCTTTGCACCACATCGGCTTGAGCCTGTGTAGTGTGCAAAATGTCATCTTGTGAATTTTCAGAATCCTTCGCATAAATTGGCTCTTTAAACTCCACATTATAGCGCGAATAATCCTCATTGTAGTCAATAAAAACAGGCACTATCGCCACCTTAAAACGGCGAGAAATCACAGAAGCAATAATCGTATGTGTAGCGCGCTTGCCAAAGAACTTCACTTCAATACCCTCACTTGAGCCGATGTTTTGGTCGATTAAGATTCCCACGAGGGCATTTTTTTGGCTATACATTTTGATTAGATGTCGCATCGCACCTCTTTTGTCAATCATTTTTACACCCTTTAACTCCCTGTGCTTGATAATAAGTGTGTTGATACTCTCAAACTGCGTAAGCCTACCGAGTGAAGCCATCTGGCACATTGTGTAGCGTGGGGGCAAGACACTCGCCATAGCCTCCCAATATCCAAAATGCGCAGAAACCAAAATCGCCCCACCATCACGCGCGATAGAATCTATAATAAAATGTTCATTGTGAAATGAAAATCGCTCTTCATAAGTCTTGGTATGCAAAAATGGCAGGCGCACAGATTCTAAAAGGATAAAGACAAAATTTTGATAGCACCGCTTGATGATTGCACGCTTTTGCTCCTCGCTCATACTTTGCCCAAACACAAAGTCTAAATTCGCTCTAGCATCGTTTTTACGCCGTTTATCAACCATATTTAAAACCCACGCAAATGCCTTAATATGAAAAACAAAAAAGCTATGAGGAATTTTTGCTAAAAAAAATCCAAGCGCAGTAATAAAACCATCTAAGGTATAAAAGGCACATTTATTGAACAATTTTGCCAAAACAACCTCCTTTTAATCCCTTGAGGTGTTAGATTCTAAAAGTTGCAAAGCACAATATGCAATTTGGCTTGGCAAAATGTCGTTGATAGAAAAATCATCTTTTTTGTAGCGTGGATTTTTGTTTTCGCTCAAGGCGATATTTTGAGGACTAAGAAGCGCAAACCGCTCCATTGGCGTGCTCCCATACAGCGTGATAGAAGCAATGCCTAACGCCCACGCTAAATGTGTGATACCCGTATCGCCACCAATGACAAGATTCACACGCGCAATGAGTGATTTAACCTCATCGAGGGAAAGGTTTGTAAGCGTGGTAAGCGTGAGATTGTCCTTTTGCTTCACTAAGTTTATAATCTCCTCGCATTTGGTGGGCTCACTGTGAGCTAAAAGCACAATTTGGACATTTTTGTATTGGATGCGCTTGAGCTCATTTGAAATAATATCAATACATTCTGCAAAAAGCCTTGTAGCATAGCATTTGGTGGGATTTGAAGATTCCAAAACAAGCAGGATTTTTGGATATGGCAAAAGTGCTGGTGTGCTCGCCTCAAAGTCAAAACTCCTCGTGCGCAAAGAAAGCATATCATCAAGCAAGGTGCGTGGAGAGGAAAAATCTTGCAATGATTGGGGCAAAGGCAGAGAATCTAAAGGCTTTTTGGAAACAGAACGAGGCGTGCCAAAATGCTCATTGATAATCTCCAAACTTTGATGAAGTAAGAGCGCGTTTCTTACCAAAATATGCTCCTTATACGCAATATGCACGCGATTAGTGTAAAAAAGCGCACTAAGAGATTCCCTTGCGCTGCACGCACTAAACCCTACAAAAAATCGCTTTTTAATAAACTTGCCTATGAGCGCGGATTTCATAAGCCCTTGCATATCAATAAGCACATCAAATGGCTCTAATGTGTTTAAATTTTTAAGTTGAGAGAAAACTTGCCTTATGGGGATATGTTTCATAGTGAGTGTGTGGAGGTCATCAATTTGCGGGGAATGCTCTAAAATCCCAGCAAACCGAGAATCTACAAACCAAGAAATGTGCGGTTTAAAGCCATTTTGCCTAAGCGTGTTTCTAAAATTCGCCAAAAACGCAGCACTCACAACGCAATCTCCAAGACTTGAGAGGCGAATAATACCAACGCGCAATGGTTTAAACCCGATGTGATATGCGGTGTTTTGTTTTAAATCCTCTCCCGTTGGCATTTTATTCCTTGATGATTTCTATTTCAAGGCTATTTAATGGTTTTTGCAATTTTTGTAATCCCTCTTGCGCAAGATAAAGCGGTGCGGTGGTATAGACACGCAAGGTGTGATGATTGAGCTCATAGCGCACTTTCGTTGGCACTTGGGTTTTAAAAATGCAATGCGTTAATCCAATAATAAAACTCATCCATTGCAACTTTTGAAGATCCATTATTGAGCCTTTTGAGACAAAATCTTTAAGAAGCGGGGCTGTTTTTGGGATTTTTCTATCACTAAATTCCACCAAAAGCTCGATGATTACGCGCTGGGTATGTGAGAATCCATACTCCAAACCATTAAGCAAAATATATGAGCCGTGCAAATTGCTTTGGTAAAAATTAAGCACATTGCCAATGGGGCTTAAAAATGCACCAACGCCGAGCAAGTAGCGCAAATCCTCCTTGCACTTATGCAATGGCAAAAGTGTATCAAAAAGGCGCAATGCCTCGACCTTTAATAACCGTGCGAATTTTGGCTCTAAACAGAATCTATCTTGGATACTCATTACACAGGGATTGCAATCAGGAGGGAAATGCAGGCGTTGATTACGCAATAAATCATTTAAAAACACGCCCTCCCTTACGCCCGCGCCACTTGTAATGATATTCTCCGCACGCAGGTGCTCTAAAAATAAATCAAAAATAAGCACACCGCTTCTAATGCTATCAAGCCTATCTGGTGTAACTCCAAGTGATTCTAACTTATGAATCGGGGCACTATAAATCTTTTCAAAAAATGCTCTGTGGGTTTTGGTATCAAACTCATAGCCGTGAAGACGCGGGAATGGATAATCCTCGTCTTTCATAATCGTCCTTGCTAATGCCCTAATCGTCCCACCAACGCCAAATACAACCGAATGCTTAAAATGCTCGGGTATTTTTGCCATTTCATTTGTGATAAATTCCTTTGCTTTTTTAATCTCGGCATTTTTATCAAAAAAGAGTTCTTTAATGCGTATTGTGCCCACATTAAGCGAAATGGTATCAATAATTTTACCATCTTGTATAAGTGCGCACTCTGTGCTCCCGCCACCAATATCAATGGTAACGCCATTTTTAGCGTGCAATAAATTCGCGCACGCAATCCCGCCATACATCGCCTCACTTTTGCCATCGATGACTTTTATGGCAAGTTTGCATTCTTTTTTAACCCGTGCCAAAAACGCTTTAGAATTTGGTGCATCACGGATAGCTGAAGTCGCCACACAAAATATTTTGCGCGCCTTATGTGCCTTAGCAACTTCTAAAAACTCTCTTAAGGCGTTAATGGCTCGTTGCATTGGAATCTCTTGCAAGATTCCATTATGCTCATAGCAACCCTCTGAAATACGCACTTTGGATTTAATCTCATATAATAAATGGAATCCAAAGCGACTTGTGCGGCGAAAAATCGCCATTCTCGCAGAGTTTGAGCCAATATCGATAACTGCTGTAATCTTTGCCATTTATACCCCTTACTACTCACCCTTTTGGAGTTGCTCGAATTTATAACGCAATTCCTCGATATTTTCCATATTATCAGGGTCTGAGACTATCGCATCAACGGGACACACGCTAATGCAATTTGGCTCATCATAACTACACACACATTCTGTGCATAAATCAGGGTCTATCATATAAAATGGGTCATCTGCATCAATCGCACTATTTGGGCACTCCTCACGACACGCATCACACGCGATACACTCATCAGTAATCATTAACGCCATACTTTCTCCTAAAAAATAGAAATTAAAGAGTATTTGTAGCTAAAATCTTTTTAATTTACCATTAAAAATGAAAACCTTATATCAAGTGCTTGTGAATTTGATACAAAATCACTACAAATAAGCAAAGAATTGGGTGTCGCACTGAGAAGTTGCTTAAAATTTTGCTTTGGCAAAAATACTGCTCGTGCTTTGGCAAAAATAGCCTTTTTAAGCTCGTTTGTATCGCGCGTAAGCACGATTGGCAAAAGTCTTAGCTTGCACGCCATTACAAGAAGAGAATCTAGCTCCTTGCCACTCACAAAGCTACTATCAATAAGCACGCAATCCGCGCCATATAGTGCAGATTCTATCATTTGATAGGGTTTGAGAAAAATATCTTTGTGGAGGATAAGATTTGTGGTGTAACGGCGCGTATGGCTAATAAACTCCAAATGCTCAAACACACTATTGCTAAATGTTTTGTCGTTTTGGGAATCTAATGCGCGTATGTGCTGATAGATTCTAAAGCTATCAATGGTGATTAAATCTTTGTTATCTAGGCTTTGTGCGCATTGTATAAACTTATGTAATTCACAGGGCTGTATTATCACGCTTTGTTTTGAACTCTTAGCTTTGAGCTCCTCAAATGAGTCAATGCGCGAAGTAAAAGGACTATACGCAAGCGTGCGCCCAAGTGAATCAAAATCCAACACAGCTTCCCTTGCGTTAAGCGCGTTAAGCGCGTCTGAGAAATGGCGCATATCATAGAGAATCTCCATACAAACCCCAAATAAATACCTTAAGAGCGGTAATCTGAGTTTATCTCTACATATTTATACCCTAAATCACAACCATACGCCGTGTATGCACCATCGCCTATGCCTAAATCACACACTATGGCAAACTCATCTTGCTCCATTGCCTTTGTGGCTTTAGATTCTGTTTGCCCATCAAAGAGAATTGCGCCTTTTTTATACACTTCCACTCCAGCAATGCTAATGCTTAAAAGATCTTCTTTCGCATTCACTCCACACGCACCAATCGTGCTAGCAATGCGCCCCCAATTTGGGTCTTTACCAAAAATAGCGGTTTTGACAAGCAAAGAATTGCTTAAAGCCTTTGCTGCAACTTTTGCTTGCGTGCTATCTTGCGCTCCGCACACCTTGAAAGCGACCACCTTGCTTGAGCCCTCACCATCCCGCACAATATCAAGGGCAAGTTTGTGTGTTACCATATCAAGGGCTTTGGCAAATGCTTCTTTATCATACGCTCCGCTTTTGGCGTTGCTTAGCAAAAACACTGAATCATTAGTGCTTTTATCGCCATCTACACTAATGGCATCAAAGTTTGGCTTGGCAATAGATTCTAAAAGTTCTTTGGCATCTTGGGTGGGAATATCCGCATCAGTGGTAATAAAACACAGCATTGTGGCAAGACTTGGGGCTATCATTCCAGCACCCTTTGCCATAGCTCCTAATGCGAATCGTTGTCCATTTTCTAACTCGACTTTGAGTGCGATTTGCTTGCTAAAAGCATCGGTGGTTCGTATCGCATCTGCAGCGCGATTTGAGGCATCGCTATGGAGATTCTCAAAACAAAAGTTGTTAAAAGATTGGATAATCTTTTGCTTTGGCAGGCGCACGCCTATCACGCCTGTGCTCGCCATAATGGGATTTTGGATAAAGCTAAATTGCGATTGTAAGGCGGTTGTAATCTCACAAATATCCTGCACGCCAGCTTCTCCTGTCATAGCATTAGCGTTTTTTGTAGTAATGAGTAAAAAATTGCTACGCGCTTGATTATGGGAATCTCCACAATGTTGCTTAAAATGCACGATTGGCGCGGC
>CAKVEH010000046.1 GCA_934728205.1 uncultured Helicobacteraceae bacterium | reverse complement strand
CTTTACATACAAATGAGGAGGAATTAGGGCAAAAGATTGAAATTTTGCGTGATATGTATGGGGATTTTGATTTGCATAAGATTTGTCTGCGTAATGAAGTGCGGATTTTACTAGAGATAGCTATACGCCAAGTGAGAGGATATAGTGCGTGGAGGCGCGTGAAACAAGATATTATCAATGAATGGGAGAGCCACAAAAGTGCATTATTTAAGAATCAGACATTTTTTGCGCTCAATTATTGTGGTTTTTTCACAATGGGCAAGACACATATTTTACGCAATAGTCTTGTTGCGTTGTGCTTTTGTGTGTGCTTTATTTATCCAAGTGCGATATTTATCCAAAACATACTCTTAGATTCTGAACTGAGGGCGTTACAAAGCAAGGATTTTAACTTTGATGATTTGCAATCAAGTGCCACTGCACAGGATAATGAAATAAAAGAATTGCAAGACAAAAATGCTACCCTGTATAAAAAACTCAACTCCCTTGCTCAAAACATAAACACCCCACTAAGCGTGCATATAAGTGAAATTTTTAGTTTGCTAAAAACCTTTGATATTGCTCTTGAGCACATTGTGCTTGCCAAAAGCGAGGAAGTTAGTGTGATAAATCTGCGCATTCACGCACTCAATCAAGCCCAAATTATGCACTTTTTAAAAGCACTTAACACACAAAAAAAACAAGCAAAAGTCAAACAAATTGTGCGTAAAGATGATAGGGCGCATTCTGAGGTTTTTGTCGTGAGTTATGAGTGATTAAGAAAATATGTTACAATGTGTGCTTTTTAGATTCTTAAATATGGAGTGAATAATAATGCGTGTGGAAGTGCTTTACTCAAAAATTCATCGAGCGCGTGTGAGCGATGCAAATCTCAATTATACGGGTTCTATTACTATTGATGAGAATCTTGCTCGTGCTGCTAAGCTTTATAATGGAATGAAAGTTGATGTGGTGAATATCAATAATGGGGAGCGATTTAGCACCTATGTGATTTTTGGAAAAAAAAGCGGAGAAATCTGCCTCAATGGTGCAGCCGCAAGAAAGGTGCAAATCGGCGATATAGTCATTATTATCGCCTATGCGAGTATGGAAGTCGATGAGGTGCAATCCTTTAAACCAAGTATCGTGCAAGTAGATGAAAACAACGCGATTGTAGGCGTGGGTTATGAAATTTAATACTTTAAGGGAGTAAAATGTTTGATTCTAAACAATTTGGCGATATGCTTATGAATGTGCAAGAGAGTTTGCGTGAGCTCAATGAAAAGGCGAAGCAAAATATTTTTACTGCTAAAAGTGGTGGTGGGCTGGTGAGTGTGAGCTTTAATGGCACGGGAGAATTAGTAGATTTGCAAATTGATGAGAGTTTGCTTGAGGATAAGGACTCGTTGCAAATTTTACTCTTAAGTGCGCTTAATGACGCATATAAGTCAGTGGAGCAAAACAAGCAAAATAGTGCGTTTGATATGCTTGGTGGATTGAATTTATTTGAGAAAAAATCCTAAGGTTGTGGCTTTGAAAAAAGTTTGTTTATTGTTATGCTTGGCGTTTGGCATTGTGCTTGGCGCGGATGGTGAGGGAAGTGAGGCCACCAAAGATGCCTTAAATCCACAGGATAAGCTAAAAAATTTCCAAACACTAAAAGACCTTAAAGAGCGTGAGAGTATAGATTCTGGTGATTCACAAAAGCCTCAAACCAAAAAACAAGAAAACATACAAATCACGCCAACCAAGACAAATCCTGCTCCAACTCAAGCAACAACACAAACAGCCACACAGCCTAAACCAATCCAAGCTACTAATACTACACCCAAAGCCCCAACTCAAAATTTCAACTACTCGCATTGCAAAAACTACTATCTTAATGCAAGTGTGCCTGTGGGCAATACGCGTGCGATAGCTCTCAAGCATAAGGATAAAAAGGTTTATTTACTCCAATCCAAGACGCGCCCTAATGCAAAGATTCTTAAAGCAGACCCATTTGTAGGACTTTACCTTGTGGAATCTGGGACAAGCAAGCTAAGCTACAATTTGCTTGCGCTTGATTCTCGCACGCTAAAAGACCCAAATCTTGCTACTATCAGTGCTAAAGAAGTCAAAAAAGGCAAAATCACTGCACGCCAAAGCGGGTATCTTAATTATGCGAAGTTTTCCTCTCCATTAGCACAAAATAGCGTTATTGGCAATATTTGCTATCAAATTTATGGAATCGGCGTGGGCGGGAATGGCTTTTTGGAGAAAAAATACATTGATAGATTTTTAAATGTTGGCGCAAGTTATAGTGATATAGGTGTGCGCTTTGATATGAATGTAAAAAAACCGCTTGTGCGTTTAATTGACCCATTTTTCCCCAACAATCCATTTATGGTGGGCGATGAAATAGTGAGTGTGAATGGCAAAAAAGTCGGCAGTGTGCTTGATACGATATGGGTTATTACTAATCTAACACAAAATACAAGTGCAAAAATTGCTTTCAAGCGTGATGGCAAGGTGCATACAATTAGCATTAAGCCAGATAAAATGTATGGTGGATTGCTTTTGAGTGATACATTTTTGGAGCGATTTGGAGTGGCGTTTGGCGAGGATTTAGAAGTGCTAAGTTTAAATGATAGCGGACATTTGCGCTTAGGATTTTTAAAAGAGGGCGATAAAATCGTATGGATAAATAAAAAAGAAGCAAACATACATAACATTAAAGAGCTATTGTCAAACTCTCAAAGCGATGAGGAATTGCAACAATATGGAGGCAAGATTCAATTACTCATTCATCGTGGTGAAGCAGAGTTTTTTATTAAAATTTAAGGAATCCTTACACTAATGCCAAGTCAAAATCCCACACAATGTATAGATTCTCAATCTGGTTTTAATCTTAACACCACGATGTGTGAGTTTGAAGACTTTATCACACGCAATGCTCCGTGTGCGCAGAGTTTCCACCCGCATTACCAAAAAGCATTGTGGGAAATGGTGCTTGCTGGTGGCAAGAGGTTTCGTCCTGCTCTTTGTTTGTGCGTGGTTGGCTCGCTTGCACCCCAAATGCTCCCAAACGCCTTTTTGCCAGCCCTCGCCATAGAATCTATCCATACTTATTCGCTTATCCACGATGATTTGCCCTGTATGGATAACTCTTCATTGCGCCGTGGCTATCCTACACTACATACGACTTATAATGAGACACTCGCACTCCTTGTGGGCGATGCGCTTAATACTTATGCTTTTGAGATTCTTTCTTGTGCAAGGCTAGATTCTCATATTAAAGTTGCGCTTATACTTGAGCTTTCTAAAAGTGCTGGGGCTATGGTGCTTGGACAAGTGCTTGATTGTGAGTTTGAGAACACAAAGTTAGAGATTGACAAACTCCAATGTATCCACCATAACAAAACTTCACAACTCATTATCGCTTCACTTAAAATGGGCGGATTGATTGCGAATGTTAATGATTGTCTTTTGGAGCAACTTGCACGCTTTGGCAAGGATTTAGGACTCTTTTTTCAAGTGCGCGATGATTTGATTGATGTGCTTGGTGATAGCGCGATTGAGGGTAAGGCGTTACAAAATGACACATTCAAAAACACTTATGTCAATCTACTTGGCATAAGCGGTGCGCAACAAGAGTATAAAAACCTTGCAGATTCTCTAAGAAATCAGCTCGATGAGTTTCCAGATTCTCTCGCGTTTCATCTTAGGGGATTTTTACAACCATATTTTAAAGAGATAAATCCTACAAAGGAGAAAAAATGAAAAATATTTTACTTACTAATGATGATGGCTTTGATTCTAAGGGATTAAGTGCGTTAAAAGAAGCTCTTTCTCCATTAGGACGCGTGCTAGTAGTCGCTCCTGCGAATGAAAAATCTGCGTGCGGGCACGGACTTTGTATCACTAAGCCGCTCTTTTTCCACGCTGTGGGGGAGGATTTTTATAAACTCGATGATGGTTCGCCCACAGATTGTGTGTATCTTGCGCTTAATGTAATGTATGGTAATGGGACGCGCCCTGATTTAGTTGTTTCAGGCATAAATTTAGGTTGCAATATGGGTGAAGATGTAACTTACTCTGGCACGGTAGCTGGAGCTATGGAAGGAGCTATTGCTGGGATTCCTAGCATAGCGATTTCACAACTTGTCAATAAAGAGGGCGATGCACGGGATTGTGATTTTAGTCTCGCTAAAAAGGTGGCTTATGAGGTCGCAAGCAAACTTTTGACTTCAAATCCACTTGGGAATCGAAAGTTTCTCAATGTCAATGTCCCACTTTCGACAGAATTTAAGGGATACAAGGTCGCTGAGCTTGGCTATCGTCTCTATGGTAATGACGCAAAAAAGGGTCGCTCGCCTCGAGGACAGGAATATTATTGGCTTGGCACACACCCACTCAAATTCAAGCCTCGTAGTGAAAAATTGAGTGATTTTGAGGCACTAAAGCAAGGATTTGTCTCCATAACACCGCTAAGCGTAGATATGACAAGCTATGAAGATTTAGAGAATCTTTTTGGGGTTTTTGAGTAGCTATTTTTGGCGTTTTGAAGCCCTATTTTTGACACTTTGACACAAAATTGACACAAAAACAACGATTACTTAAAAAACACTTGCAAAAATCCATTTTTTTGCAAAAAACAATGAAACTATAATAATATTTTTGCATTTTGTCAAGTCCGCTTTTATCCAAATTTTAAGGCGTGTTTTGCTTAATGCCCTTGCTCCTCTTGTCTTATTCGCGTGATAGTCTTGCTTTTGCTTTTTGCATTTTGCAAAAATATTTTTTGATTATAAAATGCTTGGGAGTGCAAATTTTTACACAAAAACTTGGCTTTACAATTTTATTTAAATGCTTATTTAGGATTACAAAAGAGCTCTAAATTTGCCCGTCGATTCTGTGTGTGGCGGTGGATGTGGGCGTGGATTTGAATTGCGGGGTAGCAAATGCGGGGGAGGGCAGTTGTCAAGGAATATTTTACAACTGCAAAATATGCGGGGAGGTTATTTGTGGCGTGTGGCATAGCGGATAGAGTGTTAAAGGGCTAGGCTTGCAAGTGAGGGGGAATAAAATGAGGGGATAAAATTTTAAAAGTCCATAATTGTAGATTCTAAAACGCACTAAAATGGCGTTGTTTGTGCTTGCTGTTAATAAAATCTTTGCAAGGCATAGAGTAAAATAACTGCAAAATGTTACAAATTTACCCAAAAAACAAATATCTTTAATGCTAAATATTCCATACTCCATTGCTAAAGCTCTGCATTGGGCTTTGTGTGTTTTCTTGTGAGTATCCACCTGTATGTAGTGTGGCGTGGTTTAAGTAGTGCCTTTTGTTTGGGATTGGCATTGTGATAGGTGTGTTTGGGCTTGGTGGGTGTGTGTCCTCGTGTGCGATACAGCTTGCTATCGTGTCTATGCAGTCATCTTTTCTAAAGGGCTTAGCGGGGTTAAAACTTAGTAATTCTTTTTTGATTTGGTTTAGCCCTCGTGCTGTGGCTAAAAATACCAGCCCGCCTGTGTTATAATAAGGGCGTAACGCCTTAATTTTCTCTACCTTTTGGACTTTTCGACTTGGAGTATAGCATTGTATTTGATTATTGATTATAGGCTTATTTTTGGCTTTGAGGGCGGCATTTATACGCACGATTTCTTTATTAAGGAGTCGCTCAAGTGTTAATCCTCCGCCATCACTTTCGATATATACTTTTGCGCTTGGGCTTATAAGCATTAAGTCAATTATGTGGCTTATGGTTTGTTCCTCGCTAAAAATGCCAAAAATACAATCTTTTAGCACATATCTTTCTTTTAGTTTGGTGTGAGATTCTACGCCGATTAAACTTATTGCACGGTTATCTGCGCTTTCTTTTACACTCATTGCATTATCTACAAAGATATAATCATTTGTCCTACCTACTTCATAGCTAGGCACGATTTTAAAATAACATTCCTCAAAGTAGCCCGCTTCACTTACTAAAGGTTCTTGCAAGTATTGTGTAGAAAATTCATCATTCCCCATTTGCAAGCGCAAAGATTCTAGTTGCTCTTTGGTGTGTTTCGTTGGGAATAATGGCTCGCCAGCCTTTCTAAAATAGCTAAAATCCCCTATGCGATAAATTTTGTCCTCACTCTCTAATGCCTTAAGGCTAAAGACTTGCCATTGTTGTATTATCTCGGGGCTAAAATGTCGCTCGTCTAGTAAGAATCCACATAAATCCTCATCGCCTAATCGTTGCATTAAAATAGTGATATTGCTTTGTGTGTTTTGCAAGCGTGATAAAACGCTTTCTTTGAAATTCTGCTTTACCGCTTCACGCTCTAGTCGGCTACTCATACCACTTACTTTTATAGGGTCATCGATAAAGATACTATCAGCGTGAAAGCCTGTAATCGCACTTTTTAAAGTCGTTACAAATAATCCACCGCCCTCTTTTAGGACAAATTCCGCGCTATTATCTTGTAAAAATATAGGTTTAGATTCAAAGACATTCGCCCAAAAACTCGATTTTAATAAATCGCGCACTTGGTTTGAAATTTTGCGGCATAGCTCATCACTATAAGAAATATACATTATTTTACGCTTGCGATTTTGCCCTAATGCCCACGCGATAAAACTTCGCGCTATGGTTTCCGTCTTGCCATAGCTTGGAGGCATATTTATCATTGCGCGCGTGATGAGTTCGCGTTTAGGTTCGTTTTGCTTTGGTGGTAGTGTGTGCTCTAATATTTTGGATAGATAATCAAAATGCCAGCTGTCGCTAAATGGTGCTTTGTTGTAGTGTTGCCATTTTTGGAGTAAAAAAGACTTAAAATCTCGCCTTGCTAGCTCTCTTAAGAGTAGTTCTTTTGCGATTTTATCTTTAAGTGTGGTTTTAGAATCTTGCATTAAAGTATTAAGCCCCTTAAGTGAGTGGAGGAAACTTAAGGGGCGGGTGCGTTAAATCTCGTGTGAAATTTCGCCGGGGTTAGCATAATGCACGCGCAACTTAAAGCTGCCCTGTGTCAATGCTTGATTAACACTAAAAGTTACGACACTAGGCTTATTAGTGTCGGTTACCACTGCGCTGGCGTGGTTTTGCTTTGTTGCAAGTGAAACATCGTTTAAAAACACATCTGCTGTTTCATTTAGCCCGACATCTGCGGTTACGCCTGTTTGCGCTGGCTCTTTAACCTCTACATTAACACTTAGCACTTCTGCTCCGCTTGGCAATGCCACTGCATCGAATTTCAAAGCTCCATTTTCAAAGCTCGTAGAATCAATTACTACGCACGCTGTAAAGTGTGAATTTTTTACTTTTTGTTTCATTGTGTTCTCCTTATTCTTTACTTGAGATTAGCCCGATTACTGCGTAATCAGTGTTGTTATAAGGGCTTCTTTCGCCATTTGCTGTAAAAAATCTGCCCTTAGAGATAGCAAGGAGCTTATCTACTCCTACCACCATTTTACGCCCTGCATCCTCTGTCTCGTTAATGTAAAACTTCACTGCTGGGTCGCCTACCATTACAAGCGCGCTAGCACCTATCAAAAACCCGATACTTACGGGTTGAGAATCTGCATAATCACTTGGCGGAGTCTTTTTCTCAAAGTTAAGCGGGTTAATGTTTGCATAAAATGCTTTATCGCTGGTCTCGGAGTTCATAAGTCCGCATTGCAATTCACTATATACATTCATATCAATGACAGGGCAGTTATCAATCATACCGACCAGTCCTGTAAATAATCCGCTTTTCTCGCCAACTGCTGCGGTGAGTTGCTTTTGCATTGCTTGCCATTCGCTATCATTTTTAAGCTGCTCGATTTGGTAGCTATCAAGAAAAATAATGTAACTATTGTGGCGCACTTCAAGCCCCTTATAAGTAACTAAATCACTTTTAATAGGCTTAATAGGGAATGCCTTTGTGTTGTTATACTTCGTGCCTGTGCGTGCCATAAAAATCGCGCGTCTTAGTGCTTTCACACTCATTACATCACCTTTTTTGACTTCTTTGGCGGCTAGCTTTACACTGCTTTTTGTGCTAGAATCTTTGTAGCCATCATTCCCATCTGCAACTACTGCATTACTTAAATCATTGAGCAACGCCGCGCAAAACATAGAATCTCTGCGCTTTTTAATCCAAAGTGTAAGCTCGCTAATCGCAAGTTTTTGGAAATCAATGTGGTTAAGCTCTAAGTAATCTTTAATGTCGCTTCTTATGGCATTCCCTACAACTCTAGGATACACCGTTTGAGAGAGAATTTCTAAGCTATCATAATTTGTAGCTAAGTCCACATTGCCCTCTACGCCCTCGCCTGTAAGTGGGACATTTAGTCTAGGTCTATAAGGGCTTATATCTTTGGTTTTATAAGTCCGTATCCCTCTATCGCCACCACGACCGACTAAGGCTTCAAATGGGCTATTTTCCCAGCTTGCGCTCTCAATCTCTCTACTTACCTCTACTGCAATGTTTGGATTAGTTTTTAAATCCTCTAATCGTATGCTGTTAATTGACATTTTTTTACTCTCCTTTTAAAATTCTTAAAATCTGTCCTGCGGTAATGGCATATTGCTTCCGCTCATATCCGCCTCTTTGCTTACACCTTGCACTTGTCTAGGGAGCTCTGTTTGTGTTTCACTCTCGCTAGGCTCTGCTTGTGCTCCATTTACTTGCATATACACTTCATAAAGTGTATTGAGAAACTCCGCTGGGTCTTTGATATTCTGATCCTTTACCTTTTGCTTCAGATCCTCAATAATGGAGGTCGTCGCATTGATTCCAATAT
>CAKVEH010000045.1 GCA_934728205.1 uncultured Helicobacteraceae bacterium | reverse complement strand
CTAGCATTATCTAGTTCTGGTTCGGTCTAAGCTTTTAGCTTACTCTCAGCCTGTTTCACAAGCTCCCGTCATTTATGCGGAGGATTATAGCATTTATTTGCTAATTTTTCATTTTCAATTCAAATTCGCTCAAATTTCTAAAAAATTTATACAAAATAAACTTTTGCATTATCCAAAAAATGAGATTTAGGTAAGTGAAAATCTTGCCCGTGCTTGTCTCCATAAGAATATCGATATTTTTTTCATAGTGCCAAAATCTTGTAAAAGTGTGATGATATTTGTGATACATTCTTGCTGATAATCTTGCTTTTCAAAAATCATAGCTATCCTTTATCTACGCTTGAAATCTACTTAAAATCCCTAAATACTGCGCCTATATCTAGTTCGTTTATCACTTCATTCCCGCGTTTTTCTAAGATTCCCTGCGCGCCATCTACCAAATCCCTGCTAGAAATCCCGTGTATGATAGAAATCTTTGCTTCCAAATACGCGCTCAAATGGTCGCACGCTTTTAAAAATTCCCCGCAAATTGGCTCGTATTCATCATCGTTAAATCGCGCGAAAAGTTCCTCGCTAGATTTTGCATAATGTGCAAAACACTCGATTTTGTAGCGATTGGTAAATTCATTTTGTGTGAAATACACAATGTCATCTTTGATATTTTCTGGCACTTTGGAGAGGATTTTTTCCTCCACTGCTTCGCGCTCGATTTGTTTGATATACTCATCTAGCCCTAGCACATTGTGCTTTATAGGTGAGATAATGTCGCGGGTTAGCACTTCTGGTAAATCGTGAAAAAGCCCACAAAGAAAGTGATTTATCCGCATAGCTTTACACGCACTCAAATCTAGGCTTAGCAAATACGCACTTAGTGCGACTACAAGTGTGTGTCCTAGCACAGAGGTTTCGGGGATTCTAGGTGTCTGACTCCATCGTTTTTGAAATCGAAGCTGTCCAAGCATAGTGATGAGCTCTCTTACATCTTCATAGAGCGCGATTTGTTGCATTCCCGCTAGGTGATAATGTCCCTCGACTTGCTTATCGATGATTTTTTTGATATTTTCCACATCATACATTTTGGTGTTAAAATGATAAATAATGTCAAATTCCCACTTAGACGCATAATAATGCGCCGCTTGCAAAATCTCGCTCTCCAAACTTTTGCCACGACTAATATGCCCGCCGTTAATATTCCCGCTGTGTGGCTCTCTAGCGACTTCGTTTGAGATATGTTCGCTAGAAGTGAGATACTCGCCCATATTTTCAAAAAACTCATACGCTCCCAAATCAGATTCTAGATTTGCCAAAGTGAATTTTACTAGCTCTTTATTGTGCCTAGTGATTAGCTTATGAAACACAGGGGGCTTTATGTCTGTGAGAATCACGCGCTCAAAAAACTCATAGCAAAACTGCAATATGAGCCGCTCCCAATCGATTGTGGCATTATGGAAATGCTCCTCATAGCGCGCGAGCAAGTAGGCAATCACCATTTTGTGTGCCTGCTTATCTAGCTCGACAAACTCCACAGGGCAGGCTTGGTCATTCCACCGCCGTATGGAAGCGGCGGTAAAGATTTTGCGCAAAAGGGAGGTTTTAAGACGCGGGGATTTTAGGGGTTTGGCATTCATTTTGAGGTCTTATTTCTTATAGTAGTCGCCCTCAATTTCTACGCAAATCTGCTTGCACTCGCCCTTTGTGCATTGAGTTTCACATTGCATAGCTTTATATGCGCCTATGGGCTTTTTTTTTGCACACGCACTAAGGGAAATCCCCAATGCTACGACGCCAAGTAAAATTATTGCTTTTTTCATCTTGCACTCCTTAGAGAAATTTGTAATGATTTTAAGCAAAATTTATTCTCAATTTGACAGAATTTGTATTGTGTAAAAATAGGAAAGGTGAAGTTTGTTATAAAAGTAGTGTTGTTTATCTTTTTGTTTAGATATATTTTGTAGTATAGAGTAATTTAAAAAACAATAAGGAGTATGTATGGAAGTAATATATCCCTATCTTGTGATTGTGCATTTGTGTTGTGCTATTATTTTTGTAGGATTTTTATTTACTGATGTGGTGATTTTAGGATATGTATTTAAGCGATTAGATGAGCAAAAGGCACGCGAGGTAAAAAGTCTTTTAGGAAGTATTGAGACAAAGATAATGCCACCTTGCTTGCTTTTGCTTATCTTAAGCGGTGGGGCTATGCTCTCTAGCTATATTGGCGGGGATAAAGGATATTTTGAAAGCTCGTTCCAAACATTGCTTATTATAAAGGCAATTCTTGCGCTTAGTATTTTTGGCTTGGCGGCATTTTCGCTTTCAATGTATTATGTTTTTAAGCGTCCAAATCCACTTGGCAGATACACACACCCCATTGTTTTTGGTATTGCTGTGGTTGTTGTGTTGTTGGCGAAATTTATGTTTATAGTGTGAGTAGAATCTTGTAAGTTAATGCAATAATTGATTTTACTTGATTTTAATGCAGTTCGGGAATCTCGCATCGCGTGATTTCTGCACGATAGATTTTTATGATTCGGAGATTCTCTAAATTATGTGTAATTTAGAGAATCTTATTTCTATCTTGCTTATCCAAGTGCTTTAAGTGCGTATTTTTCGCCTAGCTCATACGCCTTTTTATTGACTTCTTGCACTTTGGCAGGGACTTTTTCTAGCATTGTGTGGAATACAAGGTCTCTATCCACGCATTTCGTCATTGTTACCGTGATTGCTAATGCCACGACTGATTGCGTTACGACATTTCCCACTTCCTCTTTGGCAATGCTAATGATTGGAATCTCATAGATTCTATATTTTTTCTTATCCTCATCACTTGGATGCACGAGGTTAGATTCTACCACGATAATCCCACCTTCTTTGACACCACTTTTAAACTGCTCATAGCTTACTTGCGCGGTTGAAAGCATAAAGTCAATTTCACCCTCATCAGCATAAGGATATAAAATCTCATCACCATCAAGCAAAATATCCACCTTAGTAGGACCGCCACGCACTTGTGAAGTATAAGTAGAGGCCTTTACGCCAAAGCCTTTGTCCTTAATCTTTGCCTCCGCGAGAATCTCACCCGCAAGTAGCACGCCTTGTCCGCCCACACCTGTAAAACGAAGTTGATGTTCCATTTTAATGTCCTCCCTGAGCTTGTGCTTTTTTAATGACTTCATCATAAGCCTTGCAATATTCCATCTTTCCTGTCTCGTGCTTTAACACACCTGTTGGGAATTTGTCTATTTTTTCCTCATCGCTAAGTGTGTCGTATTTGTTTTTAGAAACAATGCGAGATTCTATCCATTCAAGCATTTTGGTTGCATCACCCATTTTGTTTTTACGCCCGAGATTGATGTGGCAGTTGCTATGCACTTCAAAGAAGCTAAAGCCCTCGTGTGTAAATCCCTCAACAAAAAGCTTTTCCAATTTTTTAGGCGTTAAAATGCTCTCTCTCCCTACAAAAGTCGCACCAGCAGACATCGCAAGCTCGCAAGGATTAAATGAATTATCAATGTTGCCATATTGCGCTGTAACCGTCCAAAAGCCTTTTGGTGTAGTTGGTGAAGTTTGTGAGTTTGTGAGTCCATAGATAAAGTTGTTAATCAACACGAGGTTAATATCAATATTACGCCTGCACGCGTGAATGGTGTGATTTCCGCCAATCGCCATAGAATCACCATCGCCAGAGATGACAATCACCTTTTTATCAGGGTTTGCAAGTTTAATCCCCGTAGCATACGCTAGTGTCCTGCCGTGTGTAGTATGCACGGTGTTGCAATTCACATAAGATGAGAATCTTCCACTACAACCAATCCCACTGACGATACACACATCATCCATTTTCCACCCAAGCGAATCAATCGCTCTAATCACAGATTTTAACACTACTCCATCTCCACAGCCCCAGCACCATAGTGTGGGCATTTTATCCATTCGTAAGTATTCTTCGTAATTAAATGCCATTTTACAACTCCTGTATTTTTTTGATAATTTCGCTAGGAGATATGCTCCTGCCGTTTGCTTTGCCTAAAAAGGCTACTTTGCGACATAAAATACGCTCAATTTCTTCGAGGTATTGCCCTTTGTTTAACTCTACCACGAGGATTTTTTGCACCTTTTTGCCTAGAGATTCTAGCTGTTTGCGTGGGCTAGGCCAAATTGTGATAGGGCGGAACATTCCCACCTTTTTGCCCTCTTTGCGAAGTTTGTTAATCGCTTCACGCACAGACAATGATACTGAGCCATACGCGATGATTGCCACTTCAGCATCATCTAGTTCGTATTCCTCGCATTCCACGATGTCATCGACATTGTTTTGAATCTTGCTAAAAAGTCTATCGATGAGGTTTTGTGAGAGTTTTTCATCTTCTGTTGGGAATCCTGTTGGTCCGTGATGAAGCCCTGTAATGTGGTAGCGATACCCTTTAAAGAATGGATTAAGCACTGCGGGCTTGCCATCTTGCACTCCATAAGGCTTGTAGTCTTTAGGGTCGCCTTTGAATTGCTCTCTATTGACAACTATCTTTTTAACCTCTTCTAAATCAGGGATAAATGCCTTTCCGTGCATATGCCCGATAGTTTCATCAAGGAGCAAAAACACAGGCGTCATATATTTTTCTGCAAGGTTGAATGCCCGCACGGTTTGTGTATAAGCCTCGCTTAGATTCCCAACAGCAATGGCAATGGAGCAAAAATCTCCGTGGCTTGGAGATTTTGCTTGATTTATATCGCCTTGCGAAACGCGTGTAGGCAATCCCGTAGATGGACCACCGCGCATCACATCAACTACCACTAATGGAATCTCAGCCATAAAGCCATAGCCAATTTGCTCAGCCTTAAGTGAAATGCCCGGACCAGAAGTCGCTGTCATCGCCTTTTTACCACTCATCGCTGCCCCTAAAGCTACGGAAATACCAGCGATTTCATCTTCCATTTGGATAAACTTCCCCCCTCTTTTTGGTAAAAGCACACTCATTTCGTGTGCAATCTCTGATGAGGGCGTGATTGGATAGCCCCCAAAAAAACTACAACCAACATCTATTGCAGCTGTTGCCGCTAATTCATTCCCGCCTGTAATGACCTCTCGCATTCTTTCTCCTTACCTTAATCTACAAGCATAAACTTGTTGTCTTTTACGCGTTGAGCGCGTTCCTTAGCCTCTGCACTTGGCTTAGCGAATTTAAACTCACCCTTAGCCGCCACAAAAATGGCAAAATCAGGGCAATGCAATTCACATTCATAGCACCCAATACAGCTCTCAGGATGCGCTACCGTGATGATTTTACCTAAAATTCGCTCATCATCTTTACGCATTCCTAGCACGCCACTTGGACACAAAGATACGCATATATCGCACGCCTTGCACCTTGTCTCATCTACCCAAACTGGAGTATTTTCCGGAGCTTGTTTTACACCCATTTTTTATCCTTTCCTTCTTTCAAATGTAATTAACAATGCCTAATATATTATTGTATTTTCTTAAAATATAGGTTATTTTTACAAAAAAAACTAAAAAGTTAAAAAAATAGTTACATTGTGTGTCATTTTTACGAGAGAAATTGGGTGATTTTAGAGAATCTTTGCTATTTTTACACAATCTTAAACAAAATTGCCCTATAATCCAAAATCTGTTTTTAAAAATTTAAACTTAAAAAAAGGAGATTGCAATGAGTGCTCAAACTTCACAAAAAGCGTTAAAAGTGTATTATGACAAGGATTGCGATTTAGCCCTTATCCAAAAGAAAAAAGTCGCAATCATTGGCTTTGGCTCGCAAGGACACGCCCACGCAGAAAATCTGCGCGATAGCGGCGTAGAGGTGATAATCGGGCTGTATAAAGGCGGAAAAAGCTGGGAAAAGGCTAAAGCAAAGGGATTTAGTGTGCTGGAAGTGCCTGAAGCCACCAAAAAAGCGGACATTATAATGATTTTAATCCCTGATGAGTTGCAAGCTGATGTCTTTGCTCGCGACATTGCCCCACATTTAAGTGAGGATAAAATCATCGCTTTTGGGCACGGATTTAATATCCACTTCGGGCAAATTACCGCACCAAAAGGCGTAGGAATCATAATGGTAGCCCCAAAAGCTCCCGGGCACACCGTGCGAAGTGAATTTGTCGCTGGCGGGGGAATCCCTGATTTAATCGCCGTAGAGCAAGACACTTCAAAAGGCGATGCCAAAGCAATCGCGCTAAGCTATGCGTGCGCTATCGGTGGCGGACGAAGTGGAATCATCGAAACGACATTCAAAGATGAAACGGAGACAGATTTATTTGGCGAACAAGCCGTGCTATGTGGGGGTGTTACAAGCCTAGTCAAAGCGGGATTTGAGACATTAGTAGAGGCTGGATACCCTGAAGAAATGGCGTATTTTGAGTGCTTGCACGAGCTAAAACTCATTGTAGATTTAATCTATCAAGGCGGGCTAGCGGATATGCGCTACTCTATCTCAAACACCGCAGAGTATGGCGATATGGTAAGCGGACCGCGCGTAATCAACGAGCAATCTAAAAAAGCAATGAAAGAGATTTTGGCTGAAATCCAAAACGGACGCTTTGCCAAAGACTTTATCTTAGAGCGCAAGGCTGGCTATGCGCGAATGAATGCCGAGCGCAAAAACTTGGCAAATCATAGAATCGAGCAAGTGGGCGAGCGACTAAGGGCGATGATGCCGTGGATAGGCAAAGGCAAACTCATCAATAAAGAGAAAAATTAAAAGCGTATTATTGTCTCTTTGGCGACTATACATTGCTATAAATAAAGCCACGAGAGACGATACATCTCTTAAACACTAAAATCTGTTTATCATTCTTATTGCAAAAAGTTTGCTTAAATGGAAATTTTGTGTGGAATTAACATAAATGCGATTTTTGGTTTGTGGGAATGGTGGATTAAATGAGATTTTGTGTGTATTGCCTCACTTCGTTATCGACACAAGCTATATCCTCATAACTCATAAGCCCCAATGAACTTACATTACTGAATTTTTGCAACGCAGATTCTATGATGGTTGTAATTTTATCAAAGGTGATTTTTTCTTGCAAGAACGCATTAACCGCGATTTCATTGCTTGCATTGAGCACTATGCCTAGCTTTGGTGAGCTTAATAACTCATCTTTTAAGCTCCATAGTGGATAACGCGCTGTATCAATCTCTTTAAGCGCAATGTTGCAAAACTTTGTCATATCAAATGATGCGATAAGCCCTAGATTGCGTGCTTTGGTAGAATCTAGCGCATACGCAATGGGGAGTTTCATATCAGCCACACTTAAATGCGCGCTAAGAGAGCCATCGATAAACTCAACCAATGCGTGGATAAGCGAGCTTTGCTCAATATAGGCGTCAATTTCTCGCACACCAAAAAGCCAAAATGTTTCAAGCACTTCAAAAAGCTTGTTTGCCATTGTCGCGCTATCAATAGTTATCTTTTGCCCCATTTTCCAATTTGGGTGTTTGAGTGCGGATTGTAGGCTTGCATTTGGAATCTCTGTGATGGGCATATTGCGCAATGCACCGCCACTTGCCGTAATGATAAGTCGTTTAAGCATTTGAGAATCTTTATCGCATAATAAGTAACTAAGTCCAAAATGCTCGCTATCAATAGGCGTAATACTATAATCGCCAAAAAGCCAGCCCCCGCTTACTAGACTTTCTTTATTTGCAAGAGCGAGATTTTTGCCACACTGCTTTGTCTTAAGGCTTGGGGCTAGTCCAGCAAACCCTACAATGGCGTTTAACACAAGGTTTGATTGGCTAGATTCTATCATTTCTATAATGCCACTTGCTCCATAAAAAACCTCAATATTATGTTGTTTTATAAGGGTTGTATCAAGTTTGTCTTTATCATTAGGGTCTGCTATGCAGATTTTTTGTGGTGTATATTCTTTGATTTGGGTGTTTAATAGTGCGATATTGCGCCCAGCACTTAGAGATTCTATCTTTATTTCAAAAGATTTTGCCACGCTAAGTGCATTCACTCCAATAGAACCTGTGCTACCAAGAATGATAAGGGTTTGTGTAGTGTCATTGGTTGTCGGCGTCATAGTGTTTATAGAGAATCTATACTCTACATCTCAAATAATGAGAGTAAAAAAAGCATTGCAATACCGCCAAAAAGCACAGCATCAAGTCTATCAAGCACACCACCGTGTCCGGGAAATATATTGCCACTATCTTTCATCTCTGCTTCTCGCTTTAAATAACTCTCAAACAAATCACCAAACACACTGCTAATGGCGATAAGAAACGCATATAGCATAGAGAGGAAAAAATGCGGCGTGAATCCTATGAGTAAAAAACTCCCAATAATTCCGCCTGTAAAAACACCAACGACTACACCTTCAATGGTTTTTTTAGGAGAGGTCGGGCAAAATGGCGTCTTGCCAAACGCCTTGCCTCCAAAATACGCTGCGCTATCTGTGCAAGCCACAATAATAATGAGGGAAACAAGACCAAGCCTATCGTGCTGTGCATAAAGTGCCAAAAGTGCCAAAAATGGGAGTGTGGGATAAATAAAAGGGCAAAAAACTTTTGGTGCAATGCTTTTGGTGTAAGCAAGGTAACCTGCGTAAATCATTAGCACAACAAGTGCTGGATAAAACACACCACTTACACTATTATCTTGCTCAATGCAAATATACGCTCCAACCCAAATCGCTATGCTAGCAAGGTAAAAATGCACCGCAGATTCTATTTTATATAAACGAAGTGCCTCATAAATAGATACGACAAAAAGCA
>CAKVEH010000044.1 GCA_934728205.1 uncultured Helicobacteraceae bacterium | reverse complement strand
AAGCACGCTTATTGGAGAAAGTGGCAAAAAACTTCATACCGCACGCAGTCGCAACGACCAAGTTGCTCTTGATTTTCGTCTTTACTCACTGCGTGCTAATGTCGCCTTGCAAAAACGCATTCTTAGCCTTACGCAAACTCTCCTTAATCTTGCTAAATCACACACACATAGCATTATGCCCGGTATGACACACCTCCAGCACGCTCAACCTATTAGTTTTGGATTCCATTTGGTTGCGTGGAGTGCAAACTTTATGCGTGATGTAACGCGTTTGCAAGATACTTATAAACGCAATAATTTTTGTCCTCTAGGTGCAGGTGCGCTCGCTGGCACACCATATAAAAATGACAGAGAATTTGTCGCTAAAGAATTGGGATTTCTCGCTCCCACACTTAATGCGATGGATAGCGTAAGCGAGCGAGACTTTGCGCTTGATTTATTATATGACATTGCTATGCTTATGATGCACATTTCACGCATTGCCGAAGAATTAGTGCTATGGAGTAGTAGTGAATTTAAATTTATCACACTCAGTGATGAATACTCCACAGGAAGCTCGATAATGCCACAGAAAAAAAACCCCGATGTCCCAGAGCTACTGCGTGGAAAAAGTGGTCGCGTATATGGGAATCTCTTAAATCTTTTAGTAGTGATGAAAGGCTTGCCACTTGCATACAACAAAGACACGCAAGAGGATAAAGAATCGCTTTTTGATAGTATTCAAACCGCCAATATGTGTTTAGAAATTTTAGAACAATGTATCGCCACAATGGAAGTCAATACTCAAAATATGCTTAAAATGGCTAAAATCGGGCATTTAAGCGCGACTGATTTGGCTGATTTTCTTGTGTGTGAGTGTGATATTGCCTTTAGAGATGCCCACCATATCACGGGCAAAGTCGTAAGCCTCGCTGAACAAAAGGGTGTAGATATAAGCGAACTTAACTTTGAAGAGATTGCAAGCATTGATAATCGTATAAAAAATAATGTGTGTAAAGTGCTAAATTTGGAATCTAGTATGCAAGCTAGAGACTGCTTGGGAGGGACTGCAAGCGAGCAAGTGCTCTCTCAAATCTCACAACTAGAGCAATGTGTAGAATCTGCGCTTGCGTTTAAAGATGTCCATCAATTACACAAGGAGTAACAATGAAAAAACAAGCAACACAACAAGAAATCATACAAATGTTTGATGACATAGCCCCAACCTATGACATAGCAAATCGCGCGATGAGTTTTGGTGTGGATATTTTATGGCGCAAAGAAGCCTGTCAAAAAGCCTACCAAAAAATCAAATCACAAAACCTCATCATCGCTGATATTGCCTGTGGGAGTGGCGATATGATAACCCATTGGATTGATGGAGCAAAAAGATTTAACGACAAAACGCGTGAATATTTTAAAGACATTTTGGGTAAAAAAATACAACAAGATTCTATAAAAATCACCAAAATTTATGCCTATGACAGCTCAGAAAAAATGCTCTCAATCGCCAAGAAAAAACTCGAATCAAAAAATAATGTAACAATAGAATTTTTGCAAGGTGAGGCAAAAAAACTCCCCTTTAAAGATGAAAGTGTAGATATTATCTCTATTGCGTATGGACTGCGTAATGTGCTTGAATACGAGACTGCGTTAAGTGAATTTGCCCGTGTGCTAAAAAAAGATGGAGTATTAGTGGTTTTAGAATTTTTAAAAAACAACCAAAAGGGCATAGCAAACCAAGTGATGAATTTCTATACGCGTAAAGTGTTGCCATTCATAGGTGGGATAATCTCATCAAACTTCAAAGCCTACAATTACCTGCCAAACTCCATTGGGGCATTTATCTCTCTTACTCAACTAGAAAGCCTGCTTAAAAAACAAGGTATTACAAAAAGTTTTACAAAATCTTATAGTGCTGGTGTCTCTACACTTTTTATAGGGGTAAAAAAATCCAAAACGCCAATTAAGAGAACCTTAAAAAAAGACAAAGATTCTGCAGAATCTACAACACAATCTAAGGCAAATACCAAAACTCAAAAAAAACCAAAAGCCACAACCACAAAAAAAATCGCCCAAAAAACCACGCAAACAAAAAACGAAGTCAAGGACACAAAAAGTATCACCAAAAAGCCCATAGATTCTAAAACAAAGAGCACAGCAAAGACTAGCACCAAAGCCACAGCCAAAAAATCCACCCTAAAACCAACAAAAAAGGTGGCAAACCCTAAAAATCCAAAAAACACCACATCCACAAAGGCTTAACTTGCGTATTGACTTGCATAATCACACTCCCCTATGTAATCACGCCACAGGAAAGCCAGAGGAATATATCAAAAGGGCAATAGAGCTTGGTATTGGAATCTATGGCTTCTCCTGCCACGCACCAATGAACTTCGATGAACAATACCGAATGCGCGAAACACAGCTCACAGAGTATCTCACAACGCTTAAGGACTTGCGCGAAAAATATGCCGATAAAATTGACCTGCGTATTGGCTTGGAAGTGGATTTTATTTTAGGGCGAGAAGATTTAATGTTAGAATCTGTGCTAAATTGCAAGGTTGATTATTTGATTGGTTCTGTGCATTTCCTCAATGAATGGGGATTTGATAACCCAGAATTTCTTGGAAATTATGAGAATCTTGATACACAAAAATGCTGGGAACACTATCTTAATTCCATTGAGGCGATGGCTAAAAGTGGATTTTTCCAAATTATCGGTCATTTTGATTTGTTTAAAATCTTTAACAATCAACCACCCCAAGCCATATATCCTACAATCGAGCACACTCTTCAAACTATCAAAAATCACTCCTGTGTGCTTGAGATAAATGCTTCAGGATTACGCAAGCCTTGCAAGCAGCAATATCCTTCTAAAGAGATTCTCACAATGGCACGCAAGCTTGACATTCCTATCACTCTTAGCTCGGATGCCCATAGTGTAGAAAATGTAGGTTTTGGCTATGAAGAGTGCAAAAATCTCGCACTTAAACTTGCATTTGATAAAGTCTGTGCGTTTAAAGATAAGCAAATGCAAGTTTTTGACATAAACTAAGAAAAATTTTGCTACAATCTTAGGCTTAAAATGAGTGTATAAAGGCAATGGATGGCAAAAAATAAAACCGCACAAAAACTCACACAAAAACTTAGCCCTTTTATGCGCACGATTCTTGGGTCTAAGGATTTGAGTGTTGTTGTATTTATTGTCGCTATTATGGCAATCATCATCGTCCCATTGCCAAGTGCTGCGCTTGATTTTCTCATCACTATTTCTATCGCGCTTTCTGTGTTGATTATTTTTATGGTGCTTTATGTTGATAAACCTACAGAATTTTCTGCTTTTCCTACCATTTTGCTTATTGTTACACTTTATCGTTTAGCACTCAATGTAGCCACCACTAGAATGATTCTTACCGAAGGTGGAAATGGTAGCGATTCTGTAAGTAAGATTATCAACTCATTTGGGCAATTTGTCGTAAGTGGAAATTACATTATTGGAATCATCGTTTTTACCATTTTGGTTCTTGTCAATCTTATCGTTATCACTAATGGTGCAACTCGTGTAACCGAAGTGAGAGCGAGGTTTGCACTTGATGCGATGCCCGGCAAGCAAATGGCGATTGATGCAGATTTAAACGCTGGACTTATCAAGCAAGAGGAAGCGCGAGCTAGACGAGAGGCATTACAACAAGAAGCAGATTTCTACGGCACAATGGATGGTGCGAGTAAATTTGTCAAAGGCGATGCCATTGCTTCTATCATCATTACACTGGTAAATATCATTGGTGGATTTTTGATTGGGTATTTTCAATATGGATTGCCTGTGAGCGAAAGTGCGAAAATCTTTACAATCCTTACCATTGGCGATGGTTTGGTGGGGCAGATTCCCGCCCTTATCATCGCTACTGCCACAGGTATTATGACCACTCGTGCAGCTAAAAGCAGTGGCACAAACTTTGCGAGCGATATTATTAACCAACTTATCTCAAGCTCAAAAATTTTGCTTATTGTTGGTTTTATTTTATGTCTATTTGCCACCGTGCTTGGGAGCTCATTTGGCTTTGTAGGATTGTTTTTCTTGCTTATCGCGTGGCTTAGTAATAGAGAAGACCCAAAAAGCATTGTGTCGTTATTTGAAAATTGGTTTAACAAAAAACTTAACAAGCCACAAGATGCAAAATCTCAAGCAAACCAAGAAAATATAGAGCGACACAAAGGAGAAAAAATCCAAGCAAGCGAAGAGGAAATCAAGCAAAAAGAAGAAGCGATGCTTAATGAAGCCCTCAAACTTGAAATGCTAGAAATCCACTTAGGATATGATTTAATGCGCTTTGCAAATAAAGATGAAAATGGCGACTTAATAGAGCGCGTGCGCTCAATGCGCAAGCAAATTGCTAGTGATTATGGATTCCTTATCCCTCAAGTGCGCATTAGGGATAATCTCAAGCTCAAACCCGAATGTTATAATATTTTGCTAAAAAATGTCATCATAGGGCAAGGAGAGCTAATGCCAAACAAACTCCTAGCACTTGATACAGGGCAAGTTATCAATAAAATTGATGGGATTGAGACTAAAGAGCCAGCAATGGGATTAGACGCGCTGTGGATAGATGCCTCCGCGAGAAATGACGCCGCGCAAAAAGGCTATATGATTATCGAACCACCAAATATCATCACCACGCATTTATCTACACTGATTAAAAAATACGCGGAAGAATTTATCACTATTGATGAAGTAAAGAATCTAATGAATAAGCTCAGTGATAAATATCCAACCGTGGTAGCCGAGGCGCAAAAAATCCCTCTTAGCACGATTAAAAAAGTTTTACAAAATCTTTTGCACGAGCAGATTCCAATCCGCGATATGATAAGCATTTTAGAAACGCTCATTGACATATATCCAAACTTACAAAATGACATAAACGCGCTTAGTGAATATGTCCGCGCCAGCTTATCACGCACTATTACAGATTTATACAAATCTGATGATGGCACACTAAAGGCAATGACATTTTTTATAAAAACCGAACAATTTTTGCTAGGCAAACTTAAAGACCAAACAAACACCAAAGCGTTGCTTTTAAGCATAAATGAAACACAAACGCTGGTAAATACTATCGTTGATGAAATGTCAAAGATTAAAGATAGTGGCATTTCTCCTGTGGTATTGCTTGTGGATTATCGCTTGAGAAAGGCGTTAGCAAATCTCTTAGAAGAGCATAAACTCGAAGTGGTGGTGCTTGGAAATTCTGAAATCGACCCAAGAATTGATTTTGAGATTCTTAGCACGATTGATGTGGCTTTTACTTAAAGAGCAAAAGAATAAAAGAATCTAAAGGAATAAAATGAAAGTATTTCATCTCTCGCATATTGACTTAGATGGTTATGCGTGTCAATTTATTGCTAGAGAGTTTTTTGATGATATTGTATTTTTTAACGCCAATTATGGCAAAGAAGTTGGCGTGCGCTTAGATTGTATTTTGGAGCAAATCCCACTTAATCACACTCAAATGCTAAGCACAAAATTTCGCACTAAAACAAAGCAATCTAGCGAGCCACAAGAATATATGATTCTCATTAGTGATTTAAATCTCACACTCCAAGAAGCAAATACCTTGCACCAAAAAGTGCAAAACCTCAAAAATGCTGGCGTGCATATCACGCTTGCTTTGCTTGACCACCACATTAGCGGGCAAGAATGTGCGAACAAATTTTCGTGGTATCACTTAGATTCCACGAAATGTGCGACAAAACTTGTATGGGAGCATTTGAATGCCAACTTCACGCTCCGCAATGAGAACAAAAAGCAATGGTTGCACAATCTTGTAGAAATGACAAATTCTGTAGATATTTGGCTTGAAGATTCTTATGAGTTTGAGTTTGGCAAGGTAGCAATGAATATGATAAGCCAAAGTAGCGAGCTTAATCGCTTTATGTTTGAAGAGGAGCATAGGGAGTATAAATTTAGCCTGCTTGAGAGCACGCGTGAATTTTTAGGCAAGCAAAATGGCGCAGTGGAATTTGATAACGCACTATTTTGCCTAAAAAAGCAAATCTTAGGTGGGAATCCAGCCACCCAAACAATGGATAGTATCACTTCGCTCGCTCAAGCAAAACTCCTTAGTCAAAAAAAGGGGCAATGCTCGATTTATTATGAAGACAAATTAGGATTTTTAAGCTATTCAATGGGTGGTATTAGTGTGCTTGCAAATTTATTTTTGCGTCAAAACACAGAATTTGCCTTTTATATGGATATTAACGCCAAAGGCAATGTGAGTTTAAGAGCAAATGGAGAATGCGATGTCAGTGCAATGGCAAAGGAACTTTTTAATGGTGGAGGGCATAAAAATGCTTCAGGTGGGAAAATGGACGGCTTTAAAGAAAGTTTTTTATACGAGGACATTAAGCAGCAAATCCTCCAACGCTTGCAAAAATCCTAGATTCTAATCTTACATAAAGTTTCTCTATGCAACAAAAGACAATAGCAATTTTATTTAGTGGCAATGGAAGCAATATGATACATCTCATAAACACTTTACATCAAAAGGTTTTTATAGAATCTGCAAGTAAAAAATCGGTGCTTTTAAGTGTTGTAGGCACGATTTGCAATAATCCAAACGCCAAGGGTTTGCAACGATTAAAAGACTACACAATCCCTTGTGAGCTTATCCCACATAGCAATCTTTCGCGTGAAGAGTTTGATACAAAACTTGTGGATAAAATCACAGAATTTGCACCAGATTTATGTGTGCTAAGTGGCTTTATGAGAATCTTAACGCCCATTTTTACCTCACGCATCAAAGCTATCAATATCCACCCATCATTTTTGCCATTACACAAAGGTGCAAACGCCATTACACAAAGCTACCAATCAAATGAGGATTTTGGTGGCGTGAGTGTGCATTGGGTAAGCGATGAGTTAGATTCTGGAGATATTATCTTGCAAGAAAAGCTCCCAAAGATTCCCAATGAGAGCTTACAATCTTTTGAATCGCGCATTCACAATCTCGAATATACACTATTCCCAAAAGCCACACTACAAGCACTACATTTAGAAGAACCAAAGGAATAAAATGCAAGAATATGCACTTTCTTTTGCTGTTTTTGGTGCGCTCATTGTGCTCGCTATCCCGCTTCATAGCGTGCTTAAAATCCCTATAACAGTGGCTGAAATCTTGCTTGGCATTATCGCAGCATATATTGGCGTGGTAGATTCTACGCAAACTCACATTAGCATAATGGCAAATGTAGGATTGTTGTTTTTAATGTTTTTATGTGGTATGGAAGTGGATTTAAAATCCTCTTTTTCACTTGGCAAACGATTTTTATACCAAACGCTATGGTATTTTGTGATTTTATATATGCTTTGTGTGCTTGTTGTGATTATTTTTAAGTTGCCTTTTATTTTTATAGCAATCCTACCTGTGATGAGCTTGGGTATGATTATGGCGTTAATCCGTGATTATGGGAAAAGTCGCGCTTGGCTCAATCTTACCTTAAAAATCGGCATAATAGGCGAGCTTGTCAGCATTGTCGTGCTTATCACACTAGAGGGAATCTATCACTATGGATTTAGCATTGCTTTATTGGAGAGCTTGCTTATTTTGTGTGGATTCTTAATTGGTGTAGTGTGTATTTTTAAGGTGGCAAATGTGCTTTTTTGGTGGTTTCCAAATCTCAAACTCTTTCTTTTACCACACGATGATACCAATTCCAAAGACATTCGTTTTGTGTTTATGCTTTTTATTGTATTTATTGCCATTACCTCATTACTACATTTAGAGCCTGTGCTTGGTGCATTTATCGCAGGCGTTATCATTACTACTTATTTTAAATACAAACACACACTTCCTAAGAAACTTGATGATATTGGTTTTGGATTCCTTGTGCCATTTTTTTTCGTATATGTAGGCACGACTATTGATTTGACACGCGTGTTTATCAATCCAGATATCTTGCTTTATGCTATCTATCTTATCATTGCGATGTTTTCAGTGCGACTAATCGCTTCTATTCTTGTGTTTTTAAAATACTTTAAAAGTGTAAAAAACACCATCCTTTTTGCACTGAGTAATTCAATGCCACTCACATTTTTAGTCATCACTGCAAGCATTGGGCAAAAGTTTGGTGTGCTTAGCGATATGGCATATATTTCGTGTATCTTTGGTGCGATTTTTGAAGGGATTTTCTTTAGTATCGCCATTAAACTCATTCACACGCTATGGCGCACTAAATAAAATCAAGGACAAGTTTATAAGAGAGATAAAATGGCTTTTACACAAAGATTACAATCACGCATAGAGAATCTAGAGAATATTTTAAAGCAAAGCGACTAAAAATCGTGTTTTTTGACTGCTTCAATCCGCTTTAACAAACCCCAAATCCGCGAAAAGTATCCATTGTCTGATTTGCCTTAAGTGGCTGGTGGATTCTTAATTTTGGTGTGATTTGGCATTATAGCCATAAATTTTATTTTTTATCTAGCACAGCAAAGGCAGGCAATACCTTACCTTCAAGGAGCTCCAAGCTTGCCCCACCACCTGTGGAGATAAAACTCATATTATCTCGCTCGCCAGCCTTATCAATCGCATCTGCAGTATCGCCACCACCAATAAGACTAAAAGCATAAGTGTCGCTCACAGCGTGCGCAAGACTAAATGTCCCACGAGAAAACGAAGCTATTTCATAGATTCCAAGTGGTCCATTCCAAATGATAGTTTGACTATCACGCACCACTTCACTAAAAAGTCTTGTGGTTGCAGGTCCCATATCCACTGCCATATAATTCTCTGGTATATCTTGGGCTGGCGTGATTTTGATATGCTGATGTCGCTTTATATCATCAGTGCTTACGACATCTACGGGGAGATAAATTTTTACGCCCTTTTGCTTCGCGGTATCTAAAAT